>NZ_JAWDID010000019.1:0-94092 GCF_032464875.1 Allobosea rubneri | reverse complement strand
GCGCCGTGCAGCCGATCTTGCCCGAAATCGACATGATCGCCGCCCAGCGCGACGGATGCTCGGCCTCGTGATCCAGCACCATCCGCACCGCGCGGGCACGCACCTCAGGCGAAAACTTGTTCGTCGTCTTGCTCGTCATAGCCCCATCCTCTCAGGAGTTGGGACCTCCGACAAACCCGGGGCGGTTCATTTCGGCGGCTTCGCGGACAAGCGCGTCAAGAACCTGGCGAAGGCCGACTACTTCCTTTGCTACGACCACGACGCGGCTCCGAAGGACGCGCAGGGCAAGCTCTTCCTCTGGTACTGCCCAGTTGGCCTCCGGGCGATCGAGGGCAACCTCGTCCACATCGTCATGGGCAACGCCATGCCGCGAAATGCGGCCGTGACCGAATGGTGGGATCAGAACACCACGACCGGCAAATACGAGCAGAAGGTCATCCCGATCACGCCTGAGACGACCGGCAAACTTGGCGACCTCGCAACCCTGATCGCCGCGATCACCAAAAAGCCGTACATTGTGAAGGCCTATAAATACGTCTGCCCCGAGGTTGCGGGGGTGTTGCATACCACGGAAAAGCGACTGGAGAAGGTCTGGGCGGCTTAAGCCGCAAACCGAGAGCCACACAGCGCAGCGACGGCACCTTCAGCGCTGATTACGATCTTGTCGAGAATTGCCATCTGCAGCTTATCGGTCGCTGGTTGGCGATCTGGACCGGAGATTTGCGGGGGCTCAATCATTCATCGACGTCCTCACGGTCGTGGATGGCCCGCTTGATTGCGTATTCGGCATGCTGCCGAAGCTGGTCATAGAGTGCATAGGCTGGCGAAAACCGAGATAAGGTTTCAAGCATCCCAACCGATCGTTCCTTCAGTGCAATATCCTCCGGGAACGGTTCACCAGGGCTGCCATGCTTCATCCCGCTGACAGCAGAGCAGTAAAGCTCGCTTACTACGTCATCTCTCAGTTTCGCCCCGAACTTCTGAGCTTGTTCGATCAGAGCAATCGCGAATTCCCCTTGATCAAAGACAAACGCGGGTTCGGCCTCCCTTACAATCGCCGCTATAGTCGCAATATCGCCCTCGGTTGCCGAGGCCAATATCTGCGTCAAAATACTCACCAGAGCGCTATCAAATGGCCCGAACATCGCCTCGAAAAGGTTGCGGGTGTGATAGCTGAAGAGGCCGCGTCGTTCCCGATTATCCCGCATCCAGGCATAGACGTGCCGCAATAGCTCGGGAGCGTCTGGAGACTTCTTAAAGCGCAGGCGCTCGTGGCCCCAAGGACCGTAGTTGCACGGTCGCATACGAGGTTCGTCCTCACCTCTCTCGGCGGATGCCGCTTCAACTCTCCGCATGAAGAATTCTGCGCACTGCCAAGGATAAGCCTCCGAAATGTCGGCGAGAAGCAGTTCAAGCCAATGGCCGTCTAGCTCAGGAAGCGGCTCGATGCGACCGAGCAGCGAGAGGACCTCGGCTTCAGGCATTGTTTCGACTGTCAGGCCCCTTCGGGGATTGAATTTGAGGAGGGTCGAAATTTCGTCGGCAATGCGCTGCGTTGGAATGCGTGCCTCACCGATGAGCACCCGGACCAGGTCGAGGTTATCCTCAGTTAGAAATCTCGCCGCGTGAATAGCTGCCGAGACGGCGCGTTCATCGCCCTCAGAAACAAGCTTGCGAAGATTTTTTTGGTCCTCGTGTGTCAGGCCGCCGTCAACTTTCCACTGATAAGCTATGCCGACGAACACCCACAGATTTCGGCGGTCATTGCTGAGGAACTTCGCAATCCATTCCCTGCCATTCGTCGGATCGATTTGAAGTAATTTGCCTAGCGCGGAGCCGGTAAACCCGGCTAGGCCATGCTCGGGGTTCTCGTAAGTGATTTCAACCAACGCTGCCGCAACGCCCGGCGCAAGGTCGATCAACCTACCGACAATAACTTCCAGCGTCGTGTTTCGCCCCGGCGTTGCCTCTTCCAGCCGCCTTAATCTTTCCGTCACGTACCCTATGAGATCGCGGGGCTTCGGATAGGCCTCCACCACCTTCGCGACGATCGAAGCTAGATGTTCTGACCATCGGGTGGCGTGATCATCCCTATGGGCGAGCCGGTGCTCATAGCCGTAGCCATCGATGAGCAAACGGTCGATCTCTGTGTCGATATTCGGCTTAAGGCCGTCTTGAATGGCCTTGGCCCGCTTTGAAAGCGCGGGGCGCCCGCGCGATGCATGCCAATTCACTGCGCGGCTTAAGCCGACCTGTACGATCGGATCGAGACTGTTTAGGTCGACCTCGGCCACAAGCCTCCTAAGCGTATCCTCAAATTGCGCATACCATGCGTCAATCGTGCGTTTTTGAGCACTGGCCCCAAGCAGGCCAATTGGCGCCCGAAGGGCTTTTGCCAAGCTATCGCAGGCTCTCGCAGCTCTTCGAACGTCGGAATGTGTAAGAAGGGCAATCAGGTACGAGAGGATCTTTGTTCGGATCGGCTTTAGCGCTTCTGGGCTAACGAAATATGGGGTCATCGAGACCGCATAATGACTGTAGGAGCTGGTATGCCCCTCCGTAATCAGGGCTCCGTCTACGATATCGAGGGGAGTATGGGTTCCACGCCAGGCATCTGAGCGCCGGGCAAGATCGAGGGCAAAATCAACGAGAATGTCGTTGAAATAGATCGGTTTAGCAGGCTGTGGTTCTGCCAATTCGGTCAAGATACGGATGGGATGAGTCGGCTCTGAATTCGGCTTCCGCTGGTCGTTCTTGCCCAGCTCCCACAAGCACTCGCATGCCCTCTTGGTATGATCAGTGGTATAGGCCGCATATTTGGCAATATCAGCTAACTGGTTGAGGAACCGTCCTTCCCGGATAAGTCCTTCGACAAAATCGAGTGCTCTCGCAGGCTGATAATAGGCAACAGCTCGAACTGCAGCGATGTAAGGATCGCGATATTCCTGGACCGGCCGCAGCCGCCGCCAGATATTTTCCAAAAGAGGACCACGTTCGGCGGCCTTGCCGCTGCGGCGCCAATCGACCCGCCCCAGGTTCAGCAGCAGATTTTTGATACCCTCTTTGGGTAAGGCATCGAAGTATTGCTCGGCGAGCCCGTTAGAAGTGCCATCTGGTCCTTCGAAGCGGGATTCGATGAGGTAATCCCCCAAGACGTCTGGAGAAAGTCGATAACTGCTCCCCCGCCTGAAGAGCACGCCAGCCTCAACCAGGAGGCGCATAACTCTTTTTGTATCTGCGATTGAAATCCCCTCGACCGTTTCAAACGCGGCCAGCGCTCGTTCGTCGTCCACTACGATCGGCTGAACGAGGGCCAAGAAGCCCAAGAGCTTCTGGATGACCTGCGGGTTTTCCCGGTCGCTCAAGTGCCCGGCAATTGTTTTTTCGAACCGGCCCAGGAGCGTTGTACGGAACCGATCTTCGTTCTGCACAAACGAAGGATGGATCTTATCGCGCGCCACGATCTGGGCGCCGATGACCGTGGCCAGCGGGCAGTCCAATGTGAACTTGGCTATGTCAGCGGCAGCGGTAATGGGGCCTCCAAGTTCCGTTAGAACCTGGGTGGCCAATTCCTCCGCGTCCTTAAGCGAGAGCTCCGGCAGATCGACATGTTTCAGATTGCTCCCGGAAAACGAATAGCTGCCCGCCTGGGCCTTTATATGCTCGACACCATACCGACGGGCGGAGATGAGCAACTTTACATGGCTACCCATGGCAGCCGCATGGGCGAACAGAACCTGAAGGTCGTCACGATCATGGGCGTCATCGACGACCAGCAAGATATCGCCATCCCCAAGCTCATCCAATGAAGCCTTGGTAATATCCGTTGTTGCAGACGCTACTCGGATACGTGTTCCTCGGGCCTTAACACTGAAGGACGAGAGTACCTCTTTTAGAACGCGCGATTTTCCGCCGCCACCCGAGCCGGTCAGCAGGACGACGCCTATGTCTGCGCCTTGAAGCGCCTCTAAGACATCCGCGACCTCAGACTGCCTTCCGACGAGCTGCCACTGATGATTGAAGAGGGCATCCTGTCGGGCGAATGGGAGGAAAAACTCGTCCGGCGTTTCCCACGGGCTCGATGCTGAAGAACCCAGCAGAGCAATCTCCATTCCGGGAAAGAAGACCCGAACGATACGCTTCTGTGCCTCAACAGGCAGTTCGCGGATTTTGCGGGAGATGTCGTCGCGATCCCACAGCGCCCAGTCGGCGCTATCGGCTAGGGCTACCCGAGCGTCGGGGCTTGCAATCCGGCTTAGGACCAAAAACTTCTTGTTCGTGACCGAGCTGTCCTTTGCAACGGCCTCCCGCACCTTCTGAGGACCGAATTCCGTCACGCGCTTGCACTGAAATCCCCACTGCTCCCCTGTCTGAAACGTCATTAGGACGTCGAGCCCGCCTTGCGTATGGCCGCGACCGCCGAGCTGATGAACCGTTGTGTCGGGGTAAAGCGCTTCCAGAAGTGTGGCAGTTAAGCGCTCGAAAGCTTCCGGCGACAGCGCGTCAACCGGGAAAGGAGCATCGAGAGACACCACTGCCACCTGCAGCGGATAGCCAGCAGCCTCCATCAGGGTATCGACCCTGCCGCCGATCGCAGCAGCAACGATAACAATCTGGTCGGCCCGCGGCCTGGATAAGCCCTTCTCCCAGCGGCTAATCGTCTGCTGCGCTACATCGAGCTTTGCTGCCAGCTCTCCTTGGGTGGAGAAGCCCGCAGCAACCCGCAATGCGGTCAACGCCTTCCCGAATGCGACAAAAGGCGCAATCGTACGTTTGGTGCGTAACTTCATCGACACACATTAAATGTGTGTCGAGTTTGGGTCAACTGGTGTGAACTGTTGTGATCGCAGTCAGCTGATTTAGGGGATGCCATACGGCGCGATCTTGATCCCCAGCCCAAGCTCCTGGGCGGCTCAACAATGAAATCATGGAAAAGCAGCAGCTCAGGCTTTGCTGTTAGCCCCGAATTGAATTGCCCGACTGCGGGCCTTCAGAGGGTCGCGAGACGGCCATCGGCCGGCCCATCATTTTGCCGGACAGCGGACGTTACTAAAGTCCGCAGAGGGCCAGACTTGTCAGTTGACGTCGTCTCAGCGCCCCGGGCCAGAAACAACCCGTTATCCATACGATCGAGGAAGAGTTGCGCTCGCTGCTAGATACGGCAGGGTAATTTTCTCGGTCGCGCTCCTGCGGCCGGATCATAGCGCCGCGTGTAATCAGGCGGCCACCACCTCCGCGCCAACGGAGATGGCGGCCTGACCACAAGGCGATCATCGTATGAGGATGATCCACCCATGGCTAAGCGCCATCTTATCGACCCGTGCCGCTGCACGGAAGCCTCCGCACCCCGTCCCGGTGCTCCCTTCAACCGCAGCTTGAGCGTCCGCAGCCTCATCTGAGGCCGGATCCACGCTGTCCACGCTCATCGTCGTTCACCGCTGCGGGTTAGTCCGTCGGCGAGCGAGTGGGCGTGCCTGGAAGGGATTTCACCATGCACATCTTCGACCCGACGGCGCCCATGGCGCCGACGACGATGCACGTCCGCACTGTGGCCGACCTGCCGGCTTCGGTGCGGTTCGTGACCACGCCGACGAGCACCCTCACGATCGGCGCCGCGCCGTGGCGCCACGCCCGGCGCCTTGCGCAGATGCCGGTCTTCTCCGGCCCCTGCATCTATGTCCTGGCCGGTGACGAGATCCGGATCGGGAAGAGCACTGGTCTGGCCGCCCGATTGCGGGATCACCGCCGCACCATGCCGATGCCTCGCATCGATCAAACCTTCGTCGTCGCCAGCCCGGGATTCGGCGCGGACGCGATCACGGCGCTGGAGGCGATCTTGACCCAGGCAGCCCGAAAGGCCGGTGTCATGCCGGTCGTTGGAGCGCTCCTGAAGCCGCCGTCGCTCGACTCCATTCGCGACCACGACGTGATGCACTGGTTGCGCGAGCTGCCGTTCCTGCTGCTCGCCTCAGGCTGCACACTGTTCGATCCCGATTTCGCGCCCCAGATCGATCGCGCTATGGAGTCTGACGCTCCGCGCGACGAGTACCGCGTGCCGATCGGCAGTGGTGCGGTTCGGGAAGGCTGGCGGCGGGATTTTCCGGCCGACTTGCTCGATCATCCCGCCACGCGGCATTTCGTGCTGGAGCGCGGCGCTTTGCAGGCGCGGGCCTCGGTCAACGGCCAGTGGACCGTGCTGCGGGCCGGATCGCTCCTGACCGCCTCACCGGAAACGTCCGAACAGGTGTGCATCGCGCGGAAGCGGAAGCGCCTCCGGGAGCTCGGCCTGCTCGACCCGGCCGGCGTGTTCGGGCGCTTGAACCGCGACATCGCGGTGCCGTCCCTGACCAATGGCGGCCGTTTGGCTTCCGGCACAAACATTCCGGCCTCGGCCTGGCGCGCTCTCTGAACCAATCGCGCGGCCGGCTGCGTTAACGCGCCGACCGCGTCCTCCCTCCTTTTCCTTTTTGCGACGCCGGCGCCTGCGTGCCCGGCGATCGCCGGAGCCTTGTCCCATGGCCAACGCCATTCTTGCATTCCCGCGTCAGTCGGCGCGCATCGAACCCGACACCGCCCCGTCGCGTCGGCAGACGGCTGCTAACGATACCGCAATCCCCACCCATGAGTTCTGGCGGCGCCTGCCGGCGAGGGCATTTGGCGAGGCCGAACGTTCCGCGCTGCAGGTCTTGCTCGCCGCGACTCGCCCGTTCGGCGTCGACCACTGGCGCGAGGCGCTCGCCGGCGATGACGCCGCCGCCGTGGCGATGGCGCTGAAGCTCTGTGGCGTCGATGTGCTCGACACCTGGCGCCACGACCTCGTGCTCAGCATGCTGCTCTGGCATGCGCTGAACGGTTCAGCCGCTGCCAAGACCACCCTCGCGTTCACGCTCGACCGGCGCCGTTACCTCGGTGAAGACGTCGATGCACTGACGCGCTCCTGGCGCGGCCCGTCGCGTGCGGAGATCCGCCGTGCCGGCCTCCAGGCTCTGGTGGAGGCGCTGTCATGAGCCCGGCCGGTCAGAACGAGGACTACGCCTTCGGCTTCCTGCAGGGGCTGGAGCCCGAGATGGATGGCGCCGGCGACGAGCAGTGCCGGAGTGGTGCACGGTCCCCCGTCGATCTGCTGCTCGACCTCTCGTGGCAAGCGATCAAGAATTTCCCGAAGCGAGGCAGGCTGTCGGCCGGCACGACCCTGGCCGCGATCATCCGGGTGCCGAGCGATGCCTGGATCGATCCGATCCATCAATTCGTGCACGAGAACGATCGCACCATCATGCTCGTCGACGGGAAGACCAAGAAGCGCGACTGGTCGGCTCAGGAAGGCCTGATCATCGACGCCCTCGATCGCGGCAAGTCTGTCTTCGGCATCGCCTCAGATCCGGACGCGCAGTTGCCGCCGCTCATGCGAGCCGCAGCGGATGCCGTCATCACCATACCTTCGCCGACGCCGGAGTTGATGCGCAAGGCGATCCGGCTCCACACCGGCCGGTCCCGCGTGCCGGCTCTTACCGCCATGGATATCGGCGGCCTGGACCTCCTCGACCTTGCTGCCGCCCTGCGCCCGCAGACGACTCCGACGGCCTGCATCAAGCGTCTCAGGGCCGCGAGCACAGCGCGCAGCGTCAATACGAGCGACGATTCGACGCCGCTGCTTCAAGATCTGTGCGGCTATGGCGCGGCTCGCGATTGGGCGCTGGAGATGCTCGCCGAGGTCGAGCTTGTGCGCTCCGGACACAAGCCGGCGCTGGAGAGCGGACTGTTTTTTGGGCCCCCGGGCACAGGAAAAACCACAATCGCACGGAGTCTGGCAAAAAGTGCGCGCCTACCGTTTTTTTCGACGAGCATCGCCGCCTGGTTTCAGCATCGCGAAGGACATCTTGGCGATGTGCTCCAGCAAGCCAGCGACATTTTCACGCGCGCCCGAAATTCGGCGCCCAGCATCCTGTTCATTGACGAAATCGAGGCCCTTCCGTCGCGGAGTTCGCTTTCTTCGACCGGCGGAGGAATGTCGTCTTCGTCGGCCTCGTGGTGGACGCCGTTGGTGACGCAGATCCTACTTCAGGTGGACGCTTGCCGCGCGGACCCGCGCGGAATCATCATGCTCGCGGCGACCAACCATATCGATCGCGTTGATCCCGCTCTCCTGCGACCCGGCCGCTTCGACAAGCAGTTCCGTATCGATCCGCCCGACGCCGCCGGTCTTGCGGGCATCCTGCGGACACATCTCGGTCGCGACTGCCCCGACATCGACCTGCACGGATTGGCAAAGTTGATGCCGGGACGAACGGGCGCGGATGTCGCGGGCTTCGTCCGCGAGGCACGTCGCAAGGCCAGGCATGCCGGCAGGGCACTTGGTGAGGCGGATCTGCGCGCGGCGATCATGCCGGCTGATCCTCGCCCGCTGGCGGTACGACGTCATGTCGCCGTCCACGAGGCCGGGCACGCCGTCGTGGCGCATGTGCTCGGCTACAGGGTCGAGGTGGTTACGATCCGCGGCGAAGGCAACGCGGGCGGCTGGACCGATATCCGCTTGCCCAGCGTCTCCGACCGCGGGCTGATCGAAGCGCGCGTGAAGATCTTGCTCGCGGGCCGTGCGGCGAACACCTCGTTCGGTGCTGCGGCAGATACCGGAGCGACCGCGGATTTGGCTGAGGCGACGAGGCTGCTGGCGGCCGCCCGGTTGAGTTTCGGGCTGGCCGACAGTCTGGTCTTCCGCGCCGGCCCCGAACACGCCCTCGACATGGTTGCCCGCGACCGGAGCCTCGCCGATGCGATCAATCACGAGCTCACCAGGCTCATGATCTCGACCAAGCGGCTCATCTCGGAGAACAGAGCCGCTATCGAGAGAGTGGCCGATGCGCTGCTGGATCGCACCGTCTTGGACGAGGCGGAACTGGCGCACCTGATCATGGCGAACCCGATGCCGGCTGGCAGGCGCGAGCCGCGGCTCGACCGGCGGCCATTCGTGAAGCACTGACGAATAGAGGGGCATGGGCACTAGCGAGACCGCTAGTGCTCATCGTCGGATAGACCATCCGCCACTAGCGGCTGCACTAGTGTCGCCAAGGTTGGGCAATTCTCTAAGAATATCCTCAAATGCATCTCAAAACCCGGCGGGTCCAGAAATCTCGCTATGTCATATTCACTTTCGATATTGCCACTGGAGATCGAGCGCGTGGATGACGAGGCCGCCATCGCCGACGCTAAACTCACGGCCATGGATGCTGTGCTTCAGGAGCACGGGTTCAGGAAGACGATCGCCTATGTCGAGACAGAGGACGCGCGGGCATCGAAACGGGCTCTGAGAGAGGCAGCCCGCAAGACTGAGCTGGCGGAAAAAGGGATCAGGCAACTCAACCTGATGACGTCGCAAGACGTCGGCTGGCGAAATGCGCTCGGAGTGATCGCCAAGCTGTACTCCGCCCCCGACATGATCGAGGCGGTGAAGACGCTCGCCGGCGACCCCGATGCCGCTCGGCGTCTCCAACGCGACACGCAGACGAAGCCCGAGGGCCAGAATGAGCACGCTCGTGCACCTGCACCACTTCACCTGCATCATAATCTGACAGAGGACGAAGCTATCCGGCTTCGGGCCCTTCTCGCGCGACCGGAAGCGGTGTCGTTGCTTGCGCTGGCAGAGACGCTTTCGGACGAGCGGCTGAAGCTCTTGGTCGAAGCCATGCGAAGCGAGGCTTTGCCAGTCCTGTTGCGCGAAACGATTTCGCACGACCTCGGCGAACTGGTCTCGCGACTGGCCGGGCTTTTGCAGATCGAGAATCGGGCCGAGGCTCGGTTGAACGGGCGGCTCGTGCTTGCGTTCCTCACCTATCCGAACTGGCGCTCGGTATTCGCTCATCTTGGACGAAACGCAGACGCCCGCGCTAATCTGGCGCTCCTGCTCCATGACGAGACCGTCGCGACCTTGCTCGCTGGGTATCGGACCGATCGGGTGACGGCGTCCGCGCTGCGGCACCTCGTATCGCCCGCGGGTGATGCCGCAAAGTCAGAAACCCGCCGCGCTGCCGTCGCTCTCGTCGATGTGCTGCTGTCCGATCCCACAGTTGCGGCGCGGCTGCAGCAGGGAGAACCGGCAAACAAGCTGCTCGAGAATCTAAAGCGCGCGGCCGCGCCGCGAGAGACGGTCGAGCATTCGACGATTTCGGCCGACGCAGCTTCGGGCAGTCTGCTTCATCGTATCGGCGCCGTCATGCGAGCTGCGAGCATGGCATGGTCGGCGTCGGCAGGGAGCAGGATCAGCATCACACGTTCGTCGAGCCAGTCTCCACGATCTCAGAGGCGACAATCGTCGAGCCGCGTTTCGCGCTGAGCCGGTCGCGGCAAAGATAGGGGCTCATGTCGACGTCGGGGTATCGGATGCCGGCGACCGCATCGCTTTCGTGACGCAGCAGAAGTGGATTGCCGTAAACGCCATCCATGCCGTGGAGCTGGTGTCCCATGGCTTTCTTGCGGGCCTCTTCGGAAACTGCCGATTCGGTGCAGGCGTCACGAAAATTGTGCCTGAGACTATAGGCGGTATAGCGCGGATTGGTGATACCGAGACCCTTGCGGATCCGCCGGTTCAGCCTTTTCGAGATCGCATCGCTGTAGCGCCCGGATGGGTCCGCCTTAAGCTCCGGAAAGACCTGGACGTCTTTTCCGCTGCGCTTGCGGCGTAATGCGACGAATTCGAGAAAGCCCATCTCGATCAGCGTCGGATGGACGGGGATCAGACGACGCCCGGCCGCCGACTTGACCCGCCGTCCCTTCGTCTTCGATTTGCGGGGCTTGACGGCGGTGTCCCCCTCGTCCTCTTCGTCGACAAGGCTCAGCACGTTCAAATGCGGCCTCCCGTTGTGATCGAGCCGGAGATCGTCCGTGCGCAGCTGGGCGAGCTCGTTGAGGCGCATGCCCGTGAACAGGATGACCGGTGGAAACCAATAGACCGGACCGACGGCTGTTTCCTTCGCGGTCAAGGCCAGCAGAGCGCTGATCTGCGGCGGCTTGAAGGGAAGGCGCTTGCTCTTGGCATCGGAATCCGCCTCCTGCTCCGATTGCAGTCCAGTCAGCGGGTTCTTCTCGATCTTCCCATCATCGACAAGCCATTGCAGAAGCCGCCCGACTGGCCCCAGATACTTCAGATTGATGGTTTTCGCACTGATCACGTTGAGCGGCTGTCTTCGTGCGGCGTTCAAGGCGATCGCTTCGCGCATATCCCGCGTCTTCAAAATCAGCGCGAAGCGGTTAGGCAATTGGTCCAGCACGTTTCGATAATCGCGGATGTCGTCGCGGGAGATATCCCGTACGGACTTGTCGCCCACGAAGCGCAAGAAATTCGCCAAGCGGGCGCGGACGTCTCCGGCGTGCTTCGGATCGCCTGCCTTGACGATCTCGTCGGTGTCATAGCGGCCGATGGCTTTGGACAAGAGTTCCTCTGACCAGCGCGACGCTTTGGCGTCTGAATAGGCGGTCTTCACCACGTCGGAAACGGCGGCTTTCAGTTCGGCTGCGTCTGGGTTGGGAGCGCGATCGCCGATGATCGCCTTCAATTCCGCGACGAACTCTCTTTTGACATCATCCAGCATCTGCCGCGTCGCACGGGGACCTTCCGGTGTCGACGCCGCCTTCTCCGGCGAGGGGAAGAATTCCGAAGCCCGGTCCATGGCCGAGTCGATGTCTCGTTCAGAATGCTTGCCGAAGGGGCGTCGGCTCACCCGATCCACGGTCTTCAGCAAAGCCCGAGCAGCCTCGTTACTTCGACCGGCTGCCGTCTCCGCTTCGAGAATGCCGAAGGCCTCGGCCTTGCCGATCCAGTGCGTGTCCGCCCGCTCTTCATCCCAATCATCGCCGTCCGCGTCTCGGACATAGTCCTCGATCACACCGCGGGCGTCACGCAGAAGGGCGAGCTTCTGCCCCACGAGCGGGGGCGTGCCCGAGACGGATTCGATCGCGTCGTCCAGCATGGCGAGCGCGATCTCGCGTGCGGGCCGCATCGGCCGCTGCGAGCGGAGCACCGCGTAAACTTCGTCGATCCTGATCAGCACCTGCAGCGCTCTCCGGCGCGCCAGCGCGGCGTTGCGGGTGCGCAGGGAGCGGCGCACGTCCGGCCTGCCGAGGACGCCGGTCAAGTCTGAGGGAACGGCCTTACGAAACCACCAATGCGCGCCGCGCCGATGCAGATACATCGCGACCCCGATTCCAGTCGGGACCCTCCATCCCGAACGTGACAGGACGGCGTGACGGACAACGCGAAATCGATTCGAGCCGATTTCAACGTTTTCAAGGGCTTAGGAGTGGCGGAGACGGAGGGATTCGAACCCTCGATACCCTTATGGGGTATGCTCATTTAGCAAACGAGTGCCTTCAGCCTCTCGGCCACGTCTCCGTTGAAAGGCTCTATGCCCGATCCTATACCGCTTTGACAAGCGACCGTTTCGAACAAGCGTGGAAAAGACGCGATGCCTGTCGCGGTGTGGCCTCAGCCCCTCGCCTCGTCCAACGTCTCGACGAAGGCCAGGGCCTCGGGAAGCGTCTCGAAAACCGGGCAGGGCAAACGCTCATCCTCGGCTTCAGTCAGCCCGAAGCGCACCGCAAAACCTACGGATTCGCAACGGATCGCGATCGGGCGCAGCGGCATCGTGGCACGGTCAGCAAGCATGGCGGCGGCGTCTTGCATGGCTTGTCGTCCTGCGGAAACTGCCGCCAGTAGCGCCCTCGCAGCTGAACGGCTGCCGAACAGAAAATGCAGGAAGACGGCAGTGATCGCCCGAGCTGTCCAAGCCGCATGCGACCGTTGCCGACTCGGTTCGCAACCTCGCCCTCGCGGCGTGCATGGCGCCAGAGCTCGCCAGGGCCCATGCGCAGCGCCGCTACGCGCCAACTCACCTGGCATCGCGGATCGAAGTGCCGGTCTGGTCTTGCGCTGCCTGACCCGCGGCCCAGCCATCTGCCACCGCCGGCCTTGATTTCCTTGTGAAGAGGTGTTTCGGCGCACCTTGTTCGATTGCGCCCTTCGGTGCGGCCTCGACAGATTTCAAGTGAGACCAAATGCATGGCCCGTCTCATTCGGCCCGCTGTTCGCGGAAGCCAGCCATCCCCATCTGAACGCCATGAGCGCGTATTCGATTGGCGGGTTTCACGATGTGCGAGAAAGAAATGGCTGATCCGCAGGTTCAGCGGTTGGCGCAGGCCATCTACGCTGCGATCTGCAAGCAGTTCGATGCCGAAAGTCCGTCCGCACCAATGGTCTGCGGCCAAGGAGGCATGCGCGATGTGCTCGTAGAAGGCCATCTCGATTTGGTGAAGGTGGCGGCGGCCCTCAACAAGCGCTGCTGTCTGCAGATGCCGGACATCGAGACGGTTGCTGCCATGCGCCCAGATGATGACGCCAACATGCCCGACTGCGAGGACCGCGCTCGCCGTTCGGCCGAAGGCAATGCAGATGCCGGGGAATCATCGCCGGGTTCGCAGATTTTCCAGGCCTAGACTCTGGGCGCGCTGCCGAGGATCTACCCGACATTGGGCGTCAATGCCGGCGCTCGTCCGCCAGACCTTCCACCAGCGGGCTGACGCGCTGTTCCCGACGATCCTTCCTCACGCGGGAAGTTGGCGACGAGAACGCGGACTGCCGGAGCCGGCGCTCACCCAAACTGAAGCTTGAAAGGAAAAATGGTGCCCAGAGCTGGAATCGAACCAGCGACACTGCGATTTTCAGTCGCATGCTCTACCAACTGAGCTATCTGGGCATCCGGCGAAGCGCGCTGCGCCTCGGTTGGTGAGTGGCGTATAGAGGCAGCCGGGCGAGCTGTCCAGCCGACAAAACACCGGCAGTGGAAAAATGCGTGCGGAAGACGAAATGCCTTCCGCTATGCGGCCTCACTCCTCCTCGTCGCGGCGCTTCGGCACCGGCTCGGCCATGTCCTCGACGGGTTCGCCGGGAATCACATAGCCGCCCTTCAGCCAGCGGCCGAGATCGATGTCGGCGCAGCGCGCCGAGCAGAACGGCTTGAAGCGCTGCACCGCCGGCTTGCCGCAGATCGCGCAAGGCCGGCCGGTGGGCGCAGTGCCCGAAGGGGTCTCAGGCGCCATATTGCAGGGTCACGCCGCCGTCGACCACGAGCTCGAGGCCGGTGACATAGCGCGCCTCGTCGCTCGCCAGGAACAGCGCGGCCCAGGCCACGTCCCAGCCCTCGCCCATATGGCCCATCGGCACCTGCGCATCGCGGGCCTTCCACATCGCCGCGACATCGCCCTTGGCATAGGATTGCGCGAGCCCGGCCGAATGCTCGACCATCGGCGTCTTCATCAGCCCGGGCAGGACGGCGTTCACGCGGATCTTCTCGCCCGCATATTGCGCCGCCGTGGTGCGGGTGAGCTGGTTCATCGCCGCCTTGCTGGCGCCATAGCTCGCATAAGGCACGCCGGTGTGGCGGATCGAGGCGATCGACGAAATGTTGACGATCGAACCGCCCTGCCCGCTCTCCGCGAACTGGCGCTGCATCACCGGGATGACGTGCTTCATCGCCAGGAAGCAGCCGGTCAGGTTCACGGTGAAGACCCGCTCCCAGGTCTCGAGCGGCAGGTCGACGACGCTACCTACCTCGGCGATGCCGACATTGTTGTCGAGCACGTCGATGCGGCCATAGGTCTTGAGCGTCGCCTCGACGAGCGCGGCCAGATCCTCCGGCCGGGTGACGTCGGTGCGGATCGCGAAGGCCTCGCCGCCCTCGCCCTTGATGATCTCGGCCGTCTCCTGGGCCGCGTCGAGATTGCGGTCGGCGCAGACGACGCGGGCGCCCTCGCGGGCGAACACGGTCGCGGTCGCCTTGCCGTTGCCCCAGCCGGGGCCGATCGAGCCCGCGCCGGCGACGATCGCGACCTTGCCCTTCAGGCGTTCGCCCATCTCGTTTCCTCCATCGTCATTGTTCTGGTTCAGGCGGCGTTGAGCCAGCCGAGGCGAATCGGAAAGCCCTCGCCGCCGAGCAGGTTCACCGTCTCGTGCAGCGGCAGGCCGACCACGCCGGTGTAGGAGCCGACGAGCTTGACGACGAAGGAGCCGGCAATGCCCTGGATGGCATAGGCGCCGGCCTTGCCGCGCCATTCGCCCGAGGCGAGGTAGTTCTCCAGGTCCTCGCTCGACAGGCGCTTGAAGCGCAACCGCGTCTCGACGATGCGCTCACGGATCGCGCCCGAGGGCGTCGCCAGCGCGACACCGGTATAGACCCGGTGGGCCCGGCCGGAGAGCAGCCTGAGACAGGCGGCCGCCTCGTCGACGATCTCGGCCTTGGGCAGGATGCGGCGGCCGACCGCGACCACGGTGTCGGCGGCGATGACATAGGCGCCTTCGAGATCCGGGCGGCTTTTCAGCGCGGCGTAGCCTGCCTCGGCCTTGGCACGCGCCAGACGGCGGGCGAGATCGCGCGGGCGCTCGCCCTTGAGGGGGCTCTCGTCGAGATCGGACGGCAAGAGCGCATCGGGCTTGAGGCCGGCCTGCTCGAGCAGAGCGAGCCGGCGGGGCGAGGCCGAGGCCAGCACCAGTTGCGGGCGCCAGCCGGTCGGTTTCGAGGAAGAAAAGAGGTTCAACGGGTCAGGCTCGTTCCGGGGCAGCCATGCAATGGCCTTCCCCGATGGCTTTAGAGCAATTTGCGACAGGGGGGAATGCAGCGCGGGACCAATGCGCCGGACGCAACACAACGCCGTTCGTCAAGCATGTTTTATGCAGATGGCGCATATTTTATTCACTTCATCGCATTGCACAATCAACGCTGCACTGCCACATTCGACCGCCCGCGGCACTGCAGCCGCCCTCGGAGCGCGCGCCGCCCAGCGCCCTCCCCTTGCCTCGCGGAGATATTCAGACATGGCGACATCGCGGAAGCGCCCGGATTCCGTCTCCGCGGGAGCGCAGACGCAGGCCATCGTCGCCAAGGTGGTGACGATGCAGGCCGATGCCGGGCTGACCATCGCGATGCGGCTGCCGATCCTGATGAAAGGCGCCTTCGGCGACGCGAGGGGCCAGCGCGAGGCCAGCAAGGCCGTGGTCGAGAAGGTTTCGGCCGTGATGGAGAGCAGCTTCGCCATCGGCCATGCCGCCACCCTGTTCTGGCTGAACATGGCGATGACCCCGCTGACGCCGGGCGCGCTCGGCGAAGCGGCGGCCAAGGCCGCGCACAACACGCTGGAGCCGTTCTCGAAGCGCACTCGCGCCAATGCCAGCCGGCTGTCGGGCCGGCGTAGCTAGAACGAACGGAGCTAGCGCTCCGCCGTCCCGGGCTCGTCCGCCGCAGCGACCGGCAGCGCCGCCTCGGCGGCAGGGTGCTGCTGCGCTGCATATTCGCGTTCGAGCTTGCGATAGCGCGCGACGCTCACCGGAATCAGGCCGAGATAGGCGACGACGATCAGCGTCAGCATCTCGAAGGGATAGGCGAAGAGCAGGCCGGCGACGACGACCACGGCGACGAAGATCGGCAGCACCTGGTCACGCGGGACGCGGGTGCCCAGCGTCTTGCCGGCATAGCAGGGGATTCGCGAGATCGTCAGGAAGGCGATGAAAAGGATGTAGAGGCCGACGAAGGGCGCGCCATAGTCCTGCACCGGGACGCCGATGAAATGCAGGTAGAGCGGCAGCATCGCGGTGATCGCGCCGGCCGGAGCCGGCATGCCGACGAAGAAGTTCTTCTGCCATTCCGGACGGTTTGGATCGTCGATCATGACGTTGAAGCGCGCGAGCCTGAGCGCCATGGCGCAGGCCAGCGTCAGCACCGCGATCCAGCCGAAGGATTTGAGGTCGTGCAGGACGAAGATCCACAGCACATAGCCGGTGGCGACGCCGAAATTGACGAAATCGGAGAGCGAATCGAGCTCGGCGCCGAAGCGCGAGGTGCCCTTGAGCATCCGCGCCAGCCTTCCGTCGACGCCATCGAGCGCCGCGGCGATCAGGATGCAGATCGTCGCCGTCTCGAGCTTGCCCTCGACCACCAGCCGCATCGCGGTCAGGCCCAGGCAGAGCGCCAGCAGGGTGATGACGTTAGGCGCGATGAGCCTGAACGGGATCGGCTTGAAGCGCGCGCGCTTGGTTTCGACGCGCTCGGGTTCGAAAGGGGGGAAGAGATCGCTCATGCCAGCCGGAATACGCGGTTTTCAGGCGGCAGGCTAGGCGGGGGCGGCACGCCTTGCCCGGCCTGAGCCGAGCATTCCCTGGAAAATTTCCCGGGCCTGCGTTCCGCTCGGCCCGGGAAGGATGGCGCGATCTCAGATCGCGCGGAACACGCGGTCGGTGTCGTTGGCCGAGAGATCGGCCAGCACGGTCTCGCCGGAGATCATGGTCTGGCCCTCGCTGACCAGCGGCGTCACGCCCTGCGGCAGGTAGACGTCGACGCGCGAGCCGAAGCGGATCAGGCCGAAGCGCTCGCCGGGGGCGAGATGGTCGCCCTCCTTGACGAAGGGCACGATGCGGCGCGCGATCAAGCCGGCGATCTGCACGACGCCGACGATGCCGGCCTTGGTCTCGATCGCCAGCGCGTTGCGCTCATTGTCCTCGCTCGCCTTGTCGAGTTCCGCATTGAGGAAGAGACCCGGCGTATAGGCCATCTTGGCGACCCGCCCGGCGACCGGGCTGCGGTTCACATGGCAGTCGAAGACGTTCATGAACACCGAGATGCGCAGCATCGGCTCGGCCGGCAGCTCGAGCTCGGGCGGCGGGAGGGCCGTGCCGATCTGGCTGATGCGCCCGTCAGCGGGCGAAACCACCAATCCTTCGCGTTGCGGCACGATGCGGACGGGATCTCGGAAGAAATAGCAGATCCACAGGGTGATCAGCGTGCCGAGCCAGCCGAACGGGGCCCAGAGCTGGCCGAGCACCAGCGTCGCAACGGCGCCGATGGCGATGAAGACATAGCCTTCCTTGTGGATCGGCACGATCAGCTTGCGGACGGAATCGACGAGCGACATTGGGTGGCATCCTGTTGGTCTTGCTGGCGCACCGCGCCGTCATGGCCTTGCCTTCGCGGCCAGGTTGCGGCCGCCGGGCAGAGGACGCTGTTTAGGGGCTCGCGGGCCGCTCGGAAAGAGGCGTCTCTGACGCGGGCAGAATCCACGCCTTCAGACGACGGCCTGCGCACCAGCCCTCCCGGCCGCGCGGCCCGAAAAAATGCAGCCGCCGAGGAAGGTTCCTTCCAGCGCCCGGTAGCCGTGGAGGCCGCCGCCGCCGAAGCCAGCCGCCTCGCCGACGGCATAGAGACCGGGCACGGGCGCGCCGTCCTCTCCGAGCACGCGGGCGGACAAATCGGTCATCAATCCGCCGAGCGATTTGCGTGTCAGGATGTTGAGCCTGACCGCGACGAGCGGGCCATGGGCGGGGTCGAGGATGCGGTGGGGCTTTGCGGTGCGGATCAGCCGGTCTCCGAGATAGGCGCGCGCGCCGCGCAGCGCCGTGACCTGGAGATCCTTCCCATAGGGATTGTCTGCGTCACGGTCGCGCGCCTCGATCTGTGTCCGCAGATGCGCCTCGTCGATCAGCCCGGCGCCGCCGAGCTCGTTCATCCGGGCGACCATGCGGGAGAAGTCGCTCTCGACGATGAAGTCCTCGCCCTTGTCCAGGAAGGCCTGGACCGGCGCCGGCATGCCGGCCCGCGCACGCTGGATGACCTGGCGCCAGCTCTTGCCGGTGAGGTCCGGGTTCTGCTCGGAGCCGGAGAGTGCGAATTCCTTGGCGACGATGCTGCGGCTGGTGACGAACCAGGAATGATCGAAACCGCTGCGGCGCAGATGTTCCAGCGTGCCGAGCGTGTCGAAGCCGGGAAAGAGCGGCACCGGCAGGCGGTTGCCGCGCGCATCGAACCAGAGCGAGGATGGGCCGGGCAGTATGCGGATCGCGTGGGCCGGCCAGATCGGCGCCCAGTTGGCGATGCCCTCGACATAGTGCCACATCCGGTCGCCATTGATCAGCTTAGCGCCGGCACCTTCCGCCACCGCGAGCATCGCACCGTCGACATGGGCTGGCACGCCCGACAGCATCCGCTTCGGCGGCTCGCCGAGGCGCCGCGGCCAGTTGCGGCGGACGAGTTCGTGGTTGCCGCCAATGCCACCCGACGCGACGATCACGGCCTGGGCCCGGATCGCAAAGCTGCCCGTCACCGTGCGGGCGCTCGCCTGCCCGCGTTCGGCCGCGCTCTCCTCCAGGATCTCGCCCTCGACGCCGTCGACAGTACCGCCGCTGCGGGTCAGGCCGGTGACACGGTGGCGGAAGCGCAGTTCGATCAGCCCCCTCGCCTCGCCTTCGGCGACACGGCGCAGGAAGGGTTCGAGCACGCCCGGGCCCGTCCCCCAGGTGACATGGAAGCGCGGCACGGAGTTGCCGTGGCCGGTGGCGAGATAGCCGCCGCGCTCGGCCCAGCCGACGACCGGAAACCAGCGCATGCCCTGTTGGTGCAGCCAGCTGCGCTTCTCAGCCGAAGCGAAGTCGAGATAGGCGTCAGCCCATTGCCTCGGCCAATAATCCTCCTCGCGGTCGAAGCCAGCCGAGCCGAACCAGTCCTGCCTGGCCAGCGCCAGCGAATCCCTGATGCGCAGCCGGCGCTGCTCGGGCGAATCGATCAGGAAGAGCCCGCCGAAGGACCAGTGCGCCTGGCCGCCGAGCGAGGCCCGCGGCTCCTGCTCGACGATGATCGTCTTACGGCCGGCATCGGCGAGCTCGGCGGCAGCGACGAGGCCGGCGAGCCCGGCACCGACGGTCACGACATCGGCGTCCTCAGCCATCTTCCCCCCTCGCTCGCCCCACGGCTTTCGCTTTGGCGCCGAGCTTGCCGAGAATTCGCGAAGCCGCAAGGGGCGCCGCGTCGCCGCCGGGGAACTCTCGCTGCGGCGACACGTTGCGCCCCTCAGTAACGAAGGACGATGACGAGGAGGAAGCCATGGCGAAGGCCGCAACCAAGCGGAAGGAAGACAAGCCGGCCAAGGCGGTGAAGGCGGTGAAGGCGGCGACGAAGCAGCAGCGGCGCATCCAGAAGCAGATCGCGCGCGCCGACGCCCGGCCGGAGAAGCGCCGGGACAAGGCGAGCGAGACCGGCGCGATGCAGGCCGGCGCCCGGCTCTACCCGGTGCCGCCCTTCGAGCGGCAGCATCAGGCCAAGCCGGGTTCGGAGGCCATCCTCGACCCTGCCCCGATGTACGACGCCCCGTTCTACAAGGGCTCGGGCAAGCTCGAAGACAAGGTCGCCCTGATCAGCGGCGGCGATTCCGGCATAGGCCGGGCCGTGGCGGTGTTGTTCGCGCGCGAGGGCGCCGATGTCGCCATCCTGCATCTAGGCGAGCATGAGGACGCCGCCACGACGCTCAGCGCAATCAAGGCGGAAGGCCGGCGCGGGCTGGCGATCTCAGGCGATGTGCGCGATGCCAGCTTCTGCCGCGATGCCGTCGCGCAGGTGGTCAAGACGTTCGGCCGGTTCGACGTGCTCGTCAACAACGCCGCCTTCCAGGTCCACTCGCCGCGCTTCGAGGATCTCAGCGAGGAGCATTTCGATACGACGATCCGCACCAACCTGCACGGCTATTTCCATATGGCCCAGGCCGCCCTGCCCCATCTCGGCAGGGGTGGCGCGATCATCAATACCGGCTCGGTCACCGGGCTGGAGGGCAGCAAAGAGCTGATCGACTACGCCACGACCAAGGGCGGCATACACGCCTTCACCCGCTCGCTGGCCGCGCATCTCGTTCCCCGCGGCATCCGCGTCAACGCGGTCGCGCCCGGCCCGGTCTGGACGCCGCTCAACCCGTCCGACAAGACTGCGGAGAACGTCGCCGAGTTCGGCTCCCGCGTGCCGATGGGCCGCCCGGCGCAGCCCGAGGAGATCGCTCCGGCCTATGTCTTTCTCGCCTCGCCGCAATGCTCCAGCTACATCACCGGCGAGATCCTACCGATCATCGGCGGCCATGGTTGAGCCCGATCGCCGCCGCGAAATGATCATCAAAGATTTCGGAACGGCTCCTGCTCCGACGGGTTGAATCCCCAAGCGTTATCGACAGGAGATCGACGATGAAACCTCTGAAGATCAGCCAGATTGCGGGTGTCCTTGCTGCTGGAGCCCTCGCGCTTTCTTCCGGCGCGGCCCTGGCGCAAGGCGTCGATCTCAGGCCCGAGAACAGCGGGCCGAAATACGAGCGTGGCCCGACCAGCTGGGACAATGCACCCCAGCGCGGCAACACCTATCGCGCCGACGATTACCGACCGCGCTATGATCACCGGCCGGGCTATGAACGCAGCGAAGCCGTGACGCAGCGCGAGGCGCTGCGAATCGCCAGACGCAACGGAGTCAGAGAGGTCGACGGCGTTCGCTGGAACGGCAATGCCTGGGTGATCGACGGCGCCGACCGGCGCGGCGACGAGATGCGCGTCGAGATCAACTGGCGCGGCGAAATCGTCGACGTCGACCGCGACTAGCCCGCTTTCAGAGACGAACCACCTTGAGCGGCCCCAACGGGCCGCTTCCTTTTTGCGGCTCAGACGGCTCGCAGCGGCGCCGAGCTGCCCGAGGAGCGCTTTGCCGCCAGCACCGTCAGCACCAGGAAGACCATGAGCGTCAGGGCCTGGGCGATGGCGAAAGGCGGCTCGGCCTGCGTCGGCGCCATGGCGTTCAGCGCCGGCACCTTGAGGAAGAGCTGGGCGATCAGGACGAAGATCAGCAGGTAGAAGGAGAGCATGGCGGTGATGGCGTAAGTCCGCCGCCAGCCGCCCTGCAAGCCGCGCGCGTAGAGGGCGATGGCGGCGACCGCGAGCAGCACCAGCGAGATCGCCCCGACGATATGCGAGGGCAGGACGCCGCTGAATGGGAAGAGGAAGCCGGTCGCGCTGGTCGCGATCGCCGTCCAGAGGAAGATGCCGTTCCAGCGCGGGCTGAGATGGCCCTTAAGCAAGGCCGCCGCCGCCGGAAAGCCGGCGACGATGGCGATCAGGCTGAGCCAGGTGTGGAAGCCGACAAGCGTCGTTGGATCGAGCACGAACATGCATGCGCCCTCATTACCCAAGGGCAGTTTGCGCTTCGTCCCTGCGGCTGCCAAGCCACAATTTCGAGCAGATCTAATCTTCGCGCGATCAATCCGTCAGGCTGACGCGGACGCTCTCGCCCTCCTCCGCCGTGGCGCGCTGCAGCGTCGCCTTGGCTTCGTCGACCTGGCGCTGGCGGTTCCAGAGCGCGGCGTAGACGCCGTCCGCCGCGAGCAGCTCGCGATGGTGGCCGCGCTCGACGATCAGCCCCTTGTCGAGGACGATGATCTCGTCGGCATTGATCACGGTCGAGAGCCGATGCGCGATCACCAGGGTGGTGCGGCCCTGGCTGACCCGGTCGAGCGCGTCCTGGATCTCCTTCTCGGTGAAGGAATCGAGCGCCGAGGTCGCCTCGTCGAGGACGAGGACCGGCGGTCCCTTCAGGATGGTGCGGGCGATGGCGACGCGCTGCTTCTCGCCGCCGGAGAGCTTGAGGCCGCGCTCGCCGACCGAGGTCGCATAGCCTTCGGGCAGCGTCCTGATGAAGCGGTCGATCTGGGCGAGACGAGCCGCCTCCTCGATCTCTTCCTGAGTAGCTTCAGGGCGGCCATAGCGCAGATTGTACTCGATGGTGTCGTTGAACAGCACCGTGTCCTGCGGGACCATGCCGATCGCGGACCGCAGCGAGACCTGCTGGACGGCGGCGATGTCCTGCCCGTCGATCAGGATACGCCCCTTCTGCGGCTCGTAGAAGCGGAAGAGCAGGCGCGAGATCGTCGACTTGCCGGCGCCGGACGGGCCGACGATGGCGATGGTCTTGCCCGCCGGCACGGAGAACGAGATGCCGCGGAGGATCGGCCGCTCCGGCACATAAGCGAAGTGCACGTCCTCGAAGGTGACGGAACCGGCCCGAACGTCGAGCGCAGGTGCCCCCGGCTTGTCCTGGATCTCGGGATCGCGGCCGATCAGCGAGAACATCTGCTCGATGTCGAGCGTCGCCTGCTTGATCTCGCGATAGACCGTGCCCATGAAATTCAGGGGAATGTAGAGCTGGATCAGCATGGCGTTGATCAGCACGAAATCGCCGACCGTGTTGGTGCCGGCCTGGAAGCCGCGCACGCACATCACCATCGAGATGGTGAGCCCTGCCGCGAAGATCGCGGCCTGCCCGAAATTGAGCCAGGCGAGCGAGGTATAGGCCTTGATCGAGTTGCGCTCATAGCGCGCCATGGAGAGATCGTAGCGCGCCGTCTCGCGGGCCTCGGCGCCGAAATACTTCACCGTCTCGTAGTTGAGCAGCGAATCGATCGCCTTGGCGTTGGCGTCGGTATCGGACTCGTTCATTTGGGCGCGGATGGCGATGCGCCATTCCGTGGCCTTGATGGTGTAGGCCATGTAGCCGACGACCATGACGACGAGCACGACGACATAGCGCCAGTCGAACAGCCAGAGCAGCACGGTGATGATCAGCGTGACCTCGATGATCACGGGCACGAGCTGGTTGAGGCCGAGGCGGACCATTTCTTCGATGCCGTTGCGGCCGCGCTCGAGCACGCGCGTCAGCCCGCCGGTCTTGCGCTCGAGATGGAAGCGCAGCGAGAGATGGTGGAGATGGCCGAAGGTCTGCAGTGCCAGCGTACGCACCGCATGCATGAAGACCGGCGCGAAGATCGCGTCGCGCAGCTGGATGAAGGCCGAGGAGCCGACGCGGGCAAAACCGTAGATCACCGTCAGCGCCAGCGGCGCGCCGACCAGCCAGGGCAGCCAGGCCGCGAGCGTCGTCGGCGTGCCGGCGAGCGCATCCGTCGCCCATTTGAAGGTGAAGGGCACGCCCATCAGGACGAGGCGGCCGACGACTAGCAGCGCGAAGGCGATCACCACCCGGCGGCGCAGATCGGCCCGCTCCGGCGGCCAGAGATAGGGCCAGAGCGCCTTGAAGGTGGCGACGAAGCCGGAGCCCGGCTGGAGCACGGCCGAGCGCGCGAAAGGCGCCGGGGACGGCGCGGCAGGCGGGGACATTGTCACTCTTCCAAATTGAAGCGCCGATATAGGCCAGTTCTCCCGCAAATGCAGGGGGCCGAAGGAAATAACTGTCGCGGGGAGCGCGGACCGTTCAGGCGACCCGGTCGTGGTTGCGCCAGAGGATGTCGGCCGGGCGGCTCTCCGCCAGGACAAGGCGCGCATTGGGCAGATCGTTCCCCACCACCCAGGCCCGCGCCGCCGCCGGCTCGCGGCCGTGATGCGCCCAGCGCGCGAGAAGCCGTCGCTCAAGCTCGTCGAGCGGGACATCGATGAAGACCGTCAGGTCGAAGAGCCGCGCAAGGCGGGGCCAGGGTGCCCGGTCGAGCAGAAGGTAATTGCCCTCCACCAGCACGATCGGCGTCGCAGCCGGCACGATCGCCGCCCCGGCCCGGGCTAGATCGGCGGCACGGTCGAAGAGCGGCACGGCGACATCGGCATCGCCGGCGCGCAGCCGGAGCAGGCTCGCTTCCAGCCCGGCGCAATCGAAGGTTTCCGGCGCGCCCTTGCGGTCGCTCAGGCCCATGGCGGCGAGCACCGCATTGTCGAAATGGAAGCCGTCCATCGGCACCAGGGCCGATTCGGGCAGCAGCTTCACGAACCGCGCCGACATCTCCAACTTGCCGGCTCCCGGCGGCCCGGCGATGGCGACGATGATGCGCCCTGCCTCGCTGGCCTTGGCGCGGATGCGCGACGCGACATGCGCGATATCGACCATGATCGCGCTCCTCTGCGCCCGAAATGCCTGTTGCCGCGCGATGCAAAAGCGCCCGCCAGGCTCCGCTCCCTGCCATGAAGTGGCGCCGATCAGGCCTTGTTCTCGTCGCAAGGGCAATGCCAGACTGCCCTCAAGGCCTTGAAGGCTGAGACCGGGGACGAAAGCTCATGAACCTTCGCCGTGTATTGCCGACCGCCTGCGCGCTCGCGCTCCTGCCCGCCCTGCCTGCTCTCGCTCAATCCGCCCGCCCGCCGGCGCAGGTCAAGATCACCAATGCCCGTACGGTGCCGCTCGAGTCGCTGGAGATCACAACCACGGGCGAACAGCCCCGCCTCGTCGCCAAGCTCGCCAAGCCGCTGGCGCCCGGCAAGAGCATCTCGCTGAAGCTGAACAAGCCCGCCGGCTGCACCTACTACCTGCTCGGCAAGTTCAGCGACGACAGCGAAAGCGACAATGACGGCGTCGATCTGTGCAAGGAAAGGTCGCTGCGCCTGACCGAGTGACGGGCGAGCCGGCGTCGGCGCACCCGTCATGCTCGGGCTTAACCCGAGCATCTCCGAACCCAGATGGTCATGCGATTCTCGGGTCTGCGCTGCGCTCCGCCCGAGAATGACGGCGCGTCCTACGCCGTCGCGCCCTCGCGCATCAGCTTGTAGACGATCGAGTCGGTCAGCGCCTGGAACGAGGCGTCGATGATGTTGGCGCTGACGCCGACCGTGGTCCAGCGCTCGCCCTTCTCGTCAGCCGATTCGATCAGCACGCGCGTCACAGCATCGGTGCCGCCCTGGAAGATGCGGACCTTGTAGTCGACGAGGCGCAAGCCCTCGATCAGCGACTGGTAGCGGCCGAGATCCTTCCGCAAGGCGATGTCGAGCGCGTTGACCGGGCCGGAATCGCCCTCCGCTGCCGAGATCAGCACTTCCTCACCGACCTTCACCTTGACGATCGCCTCCGAGAAGGTGACGAGCTCGCCAAGCGCATTGTGCCGGCGCTCGACATTCACGGCGAAGCGCTCGACCCCGAAGAATTCCGGAACCTCGCCGAGGATGCGGCGCACCAGCAGGTAGAAGGAGGCATCGGCGCCCTCGAAGGCATAGCCCTGCGCCTCCTTGTCCTTCAGCTCCTCCAGCACCCGCGAAAGACGCGGGTCGTCGCGAGCGATCGTGACGCCGACCCGTTCGAGCTCGGCCAGCAGGTTGGACTTGCCGCCCTGGTTGGAGACCAGGACCTTGCGGCTGTTGCCGACCGCCTCGGGCGCGACATGCTCATAGGTGCGCGGGTCCTTCAGCACGGCCGAGGCATGAATGCCGGCCTTGGTGGCGAAGGCCGAGGAGCCGACGAAGGGGGCGTGGCGGTTCGGGGCGCGGTTCAGCATCTCGTCGAGCGCGCGCGAGACATGGGTGAGCTCGCCGAGGCGATCATCCGCGACGCCGATGGAGAAGCGTTCGCGATAGCGGTCCTTGAGCTTCAGCGTGCCGATCAGGGTCACCAGATTGGCGTTGCCGCAGCGCTCGCCGAGCCCGTTCAGCGTGCCCTGGACCTGGCGGGCGCCAGCCTCGACCGCCGCGAGCGAGTTGGCGACGGCGCAGCCGCAATCATCATGGGCGTGGATGCCAAGGTTCTCGCCCGGCACGACCTTCGCCACCGCGGCGACGATGGCGCCGATCTCGTCCGGCAGCGTGCCGCCATTGGTGTCGCAGAGCACGATCCAGCGGGCACCGGCCTCGTAGGCGGTACGGGCGCAGGCGAGCGCATAGTCCGGATTGGCCTTGTAGCCGTCGAAGAAGTGCTCGCAATCGAGCATCACCTCGCGGCCTGCGGCCTTGGCCGCCGCGACGCTCTCGGCGATGCCCGCGAGGTTCTCCTCCAGCGAAATCTCGAGCGCGACATGGACATGGTAGTCCCAGCTCTTGGCGACGAAGACGATGGCGTCGGCCTTCGCCTCCAGCAGTGCGGCGATGCCGGGGTCGTTGGCCGCCGAGCGCCCTGCCCGCTTGGTCATGCCGAAGGCGGCGAACTTCGCCTGCCGCGTCGGCTTCTGCTCGAAGAAGGCGGTGTCGAGCGGGTTCGCGCCGGGATAGCCGCCCTCGACATAGTCGATGCCGAGCTTGTCGAGCATCGCCGCGACCGCACGCTTGTCGTCGAGCGAGAAGTCGACGCCGGTGGTCTGCGCGCCGTCGCGCAGCGTCGTATCGAAGAGATGGACGCGGGCGCTCATCGCCGGGCTCTCAGGCGATAGCGCAGCACCTTCGGCATCACCATGGCGAGCATGACGAGCTTCATCGCGATTGAGAGTGAGCCGGCGGGGCGAATACGGGGCGGGTTCATGCGCTTCTTCCTTCTTGGTTGTCGTCGACCCGGGAGGTGCGGTCGCGGTTCATCGCTTCACTTCCCAGGTCGTGATCGCCGCGCCGGTCGCCGGATCCTTGCCGTCCTTGAGCGCGATGCCCATGGCGGCGAGCTGGTCGCGGATGCGGTCGGATTCGGCGAAGTTCTTGGCGCGCCGGGCCTCAAGGCGGGCAGCAATCAAGGCCTCAACGTTCGCGCGCAAGGCAGGATCGATCTGCGTCGTCGCAACCTGCGGTAGCGCGATGCCGAGCAGATCGAGGCTCGCCTTCAGCCCGGCGACGTCACCGGCCTTGCGCAGCGCGTGCAGCTCGGCGAGCACCTGCGAGGTGTTGAGATCGTCCGACAGGGCATCGAGCACGGCAGCCGGGACCTTCCCGGCCGTGCTGTCGCCAGCTGCCGCGGACCAGTCGAGCAGCGTCCTCTCCGCTTCCTCCAGCGCCTTCACCGTCCAGTCGATCGGCTGGCGGTAGTGGGTGCGCAGCATGGCGAGCCTGAGCACTTCGCCCGGCCATTTGCGGCCGCCGAAGCTCTCCGTCGCGAGCAGTTCGTTGATCGTGACGAAGTTGCCGAGCGACTTCGACATCTTCTCGCCTTCGACCTGCAGGAAGCCGTTGTGCATCCATATATTGGCCATCAACGGTGCGCCGCCCTCGCCGCCGAAGGCGCAGCAGGACTGCGTCAGCTCGTTCTCATGATGCGGGAAGACGAGATCGATGCCGCCGCCATGGATGTCGAAGACGTTCTTGGCGGGATCATCGCAAGCGAGCCCTCCGCCGAAAGGCTCCAGAAGCGCTTTCATCGACATGGCCGAGCATTCGATATGCCAGCCGGGTCGGCCGGGCGTCGCGATGCCGGCCGGCGACGGCCAGCCGGGATCGATGCCCTCGCGGCTCGGCTTCCAGAGCACGAAATCCATCGGGTCGCGCTTGTAGGGCGCAACGTCGACGCGGGCGCCGGAGATCATCTCGTCGAGCGAGCGGCGGGCGAGCGACCCATAGCGCGGCGCCTGCTTCATGCCGGCGACGGCGGGAACGTGGAAGAGCACATGCTCCTCGGCGACATAGGCGACGCCGCGGGCGATCAGCCGCTCGATGATCGCCTTCATCTCGTCGATATGGCCGGTTGCGCGCGGCTCGTCGTCGGGCCGCAGATTGCCGAGCGCGTCGACATCGGCGTGAAACTGCGCCGTCGTCGTCTCGGTCACCTTGGCGATCGCCTGGTTCAGCGAAAGATCAGGATAGTCGCGCGCGGCTCGCGCATTGATCTTGTCGTCGACGTCGGTGAGGTTGCGGGCATAGCGGACATGGGCTTCGCCATAGACGTGCCGCAGCAGCCGGTAGAGCACGTCGAAGACGATGACCGGCCGGGCATTGCCGATATGGGCGTAGTCATAGACCGTCGGGCCGCAGACATACATGCGGACATTGTTCGGATCGACCGGGGCGAAAGCCTCCTTGGTCCGTGTCAGCGTGTTGTAGAGCCTGAGTTTCGGCTGCATCGAAGCGGTGTCCTGACGAAAAGGCGACAAAAACGGCGTATCCTGGCCGCTGGCCGGGGCGCTGTCTGTCTTTTCGTTGGGACGAGGACGTGAGCAGCCGGCCAGCGAAAGCTAGCGGCAAATAATGCAGATAATGGCGAGGGCTCGCGTCATCGTCCTCGTGAATGCCTGCGGCGTGCGCTTACGTCAAGTGGCAGCGCTGCAACGCTCGGCGACCGACATGCGGCAGTGGTCGCCTTGTCCAGCGATTCCGCCTCTGGCTGCCGCAATCCCGCCACAACCACTCTCGCCTTGTGCGCCGCAACAAAGCTTGCCGCATTTCACCGTATTTTAAGCATTCGGAACCAAGCTGTGATGTCGAAGGTTCAGAGCTCGTCGAAGCTCAGGGAAAATATCATGCGCCGCGCAGTGGCTCTGGTCGGTTTGTTCGGGATCATCGGAGCCGGGCTCTCGCTTGCCGTGGTGCCCACCACCGGCACCGTCGCCGCCCCCAAGCCCGAGCGCACCTATCTGATCCCGGCCAGCGACGGCTACGGCGTCGCCGATTGCCTCGCCAGCAAGGCCGAATGCGGCCAGATCGTCGCCAATGCCTGGTGCGAGGCGCAAGGCCACCGCATCGCCAAGTCCTATGGTGTCGCCACGGCCGAGGATTTCACTGGCACCGTCAAGGTCGCGGCCTCGAGCGAGGCCGAGCGTCCGCTCGTCATCACCTGCGGACACTGACCCCTCCGGGCGAGATTTCCCCAGAGCGAGCCAAGCGCTAGCCTGAGCGGCCGCGGATCGACCCGGCCGTAGCAGGGAGCGTAGGCCCATGCCTCGTCCAGCATTGACCCATCCAGCACTCGTCGCCGGCCTTATCCTCGCGAGCCTCCTGCCGGCCCAGGCCTTCGAAGGTCGCTATCGTACACTGGGCGGCAGCATGACGATCCGCCCGACCGGCGCCGGCATGCTCAAGGTCGATGCTGAGATCGGCAGCAGAAGCTGCGTCGGCGTGATCTCGGCCCGCGGTCGCATCCAGGGCGACCGCCTCATCGCCGAAGCCGAATGGGACGGCGACATCTGCCGGCTGGAAATCCGCCGCAAGGGCCGCAACCTCAAGGTGTCCGAGAGCGGCGAATGCACGACCTTCCACGGCGCCAACTGCAACTATGTGGGCACCTACACGCCGCGCTAGAGGTCGCTGTTCAACCGCACCGGCCTCAGCGCACCCATTCGGCGCATTTCGCGACTTCGCCCATGCCGCCCCAGGGCATGATCGGCACGCTCGAGGTCGAGTTCTGCGGCGAGCCGTCGATCAGCTTGTCGGTATAGACCATGTAGATCAGCACGTTGCGCTTGACGTCGCAGCCGCGAACGATCTGCATCTTCTTCCAGATCAGCGAACGGCGCTCGCGAAAGACGACATCGCCCTGCGAGAACTTTTCCTTGAACTTGATCGGGCCGATCTGGCGGCAGGAGAGCGAGACGTCGGAGACCTCCTCGGCGACGCCGAACATGCCGGAGACACCGCCCTTCTCGGGCACGGTGTAGTGGCAGGCGACGCCCTCGACCACGGGATCGTCGACGCCGTAGACGGCGAGCTTGTCATCCGGGGTCATCATCTTCCAGACCGTCGACTTGCGGAAGATCAGATCCTCCTGGGCCTGTGCCGGGGCAAGCGCAGCGCCGCCGAAGGCGCAGGCAGCCAGCACGGCCAGGATATGACGACGAAACCGCATTCAACTTCTCCCGACGCTTTTCCGTATGACGCCCGGCAGGATATGGGATGCCGCGGCCCGGTGCACCAGAGCGGCCGGACAGAGCCGAGACATGACGACGACCTTGCCCGAATTCCAGACCGCGCGCCTCGCCCTGCGTCCGCGCACGATCGCCGATCTCGACCTGATCGCGGCGCTCAACGCCGATCCTGAGGTGATGCGCCACATCGCCCCGATCGGCGATCCGGCCATGGGCAGGGAAGGCATCGCGGCGCGCAGCTTCAGCCATGTCGCTCGTGGGCTCGGCTACTGGTCGCTCTTCACACAGGACGGGGCCGAGGACTTCGTTGGCTATGTCGGACTGATCCCGGATGGCGAATTGCCGGACCGGGTTCAGGTCAGCTACCGCTTCGCGACCCGGTACTGGGGCAAGGGCCTCGGCTTCGAAGCAGTCTCGCGCCTGCTGCATCACGGCTTCGAGGCGTTGGCGCTACCGGAGGTCGCCGTTGTCACGCATCCGCAGAACGTCGCCTCGCTGCGGCTCGCCGAGAAGCTCGGCTTCGAGCGGGAGGCCACGCGCCCGGACGCATTGATCGGCGACCCGCCAGTGCCGGCGCTGGGCTTGCGCCAGTCGCGGGTGTGCTGGCTGGCGCGGGCTCAGGCGGCCAGCGGCCTGAACGCCAGGTAGGCGGCAGCGATCGCGCCGACGACACCGAGCGCGAACAGCACGAGCTTGATGCGCGTGAAGCCGCTGGCGAAGGCGACCGTGCCCTCCTCGACCTTCGGATAGCGATCGAGCAGGCGGGCCACGGCGAGGTTCTCGGCGATGTCGCAGAGCCCGCCGAAGAGCCAGCCGCCGCCGCAAAGGGCCGCGACCCACCAGGGATAGCCGCGCATCGACACCCCGGCGATGATGAAGCCACCGACGATGGTGTAGGTCAGCGCGACCGCCGCGTCGGCCGGCAGCAGCTTGTGGCGATAGGCGGCGCGAAGCCGCTCGCCATAGGCTGCGAAGAGCTTTTCGACGTCGTCCTTGGTGAAGCCGTCCCAGTCGCTCTCCAGGGCGCGGGCCACGCCAAGCTTGCGAGCCCAGAGCCCGACCAGCCAGAACAGCAGCATCACCAGCGCCGGCCCCCAGAAGAAGAAGGCGAGCGGGATCAGCGTCGGGTAGAAGGGCGCGAGATCGTCCATCTGGCGGCAGGCTCCGGAATCCGTGGTCCGCGCCGACGTTATCGTGCTTGCCGCGCCAGCGCCACGGCCTCGCGCAGCACTGCGAGATCGCCGATCTGGTTGGCCAGGATCAGCACCAGCCGCGCATTCAGCGCCGCGCTCTCGCGCTCGTCGAGATCGCGGTGCGCCTCGGCCAGCAGGCGATAGGCGGCATCAGGGTCGGCAAAGCGGGCTTCGCGCGCAAGAAGGGAGGGCTCGGTCATGATGCGCGGCCCTCCAGCCTGTCGATGGCCATGACGATGTCGGCCGGGCTCGCCTGACGGAACCGGGCCGCAACATGGCCATCCGGCCGCAGGACGACGGCATCGCCCGGCGCCAACCCATAGCGCCGCCTGAGGATGTCGTCGCCGTCGGCAGTCGGCTCGACGGCGACCGTTCCCGACGGGGCGAGTCGCGAAGCCCCCTCGCCGATCACCACGGGCCTTCCCTGCCTCAGTACTTCACTCAGCCAGGCCGTGACGCCTGCCTTGGCCGGCAGCGGCGCGTCGAGAAACGGAGCGCCCGGCGGCAGGCCGCCTTCCCAGCCGGCATCGGCCGTCGAAAGCGGCGAAGCCGCATAGGCGCTCGGCAAGGAGAGCCGGCCGGAATTGACGAAGCGCTGGGCAAAGGGAGCAAGCGGTGCCAGCGACAGGGCGGCAGCGCGCAGCAGGCGCTCGCCAGGCGAGCGCGGCGCGATGAAATCGGTCGCGCGCGTCGAGTTCAGGATGTTCTCGTCGGCGGCCAAGCCACGCTCGCTGTCATAGCTTTCGAGCAGCGCGGCCGGGCTCTTGCCCTGCAGGACCAGCGCCAGCTTCCAGCCGAGATTGTCGACGTCCTGGATGCCGGAATTGGCGCCCCGCGCGCCGAAAGGCGAGACCTGATGGGCAGCGTCTCCGGCGAAGATCACGCGGCCGTGCAGGAACTTGTCGAGCCTGCGGCACTGGAAGCGATAGACCGAGACCCATTCGAGGGCAAAATCGGCATGGCCGAGCATGCGCTCGATCCGGGGGCGGACGATCTCCGGGCGCTTCTCATGCTCGGGATCGGCATCGGGGCTGAGCTGCAGGTCGATGCGCCAAACATCGTCCGGCTGCTTGTGCAGCAGGGCCGACTGGCCGGAATGGAAAGGCGGATCGAACCAGAACCAGCGCTCGGTCGGGAACGGCGCCTGCATTTTCACATCGGCGATCAGGAAGCGATCCTCGAAAGCCTCGCCGCGAAATTCCAGGCCGAGCATGTCGCGGCTCGGCGAGCGCGCGCCGTCGCAGGCGACCAGCCAGTCGGCGTGCAACGAATAGTTCCCGTCCGGCGTCGCGATGGTGAGCGCGGCTCCGTCCTCGCGGTTGACGAGGCCGGCCAGGCGATTGCTCCAACGCAGATCGACCAGCGGCTCGGCGAGCACGGCCTCGACCAGCGCCGCTTCGACGTAGAATTGCTGGAGGTTGATGAAGGCGGGCTGTTTGTGGCCGCCCTCGGGCAGAAGATCGAACTCGTAGAGCCCGGCATCCCCACGGAAGACCTTGCCCTTCTGCCAGGTGACCCCTTTCTCGACCATCGCCTCTGCGAGGCCGAGCCTGTCGAATATCTCCAGCGTGCGCTTGGCGAAGCAGATTGCGCGTGAGCCCTCGCCGATCCGGTCGGCATCGTCGATCAGCACCACAGGGAGGGCGCGGCGCGCGAGGTCGAGCGCCAGCGTCAGCCCGACCGGACCTGCCCCGACGATGACCACCGGGTGCCGCACTGGGTCGGCAGCATCCTGGTCCAAGCTCCGGCGATAGGCGAACTGGCGGAAGGGCTGCATCAATGCAGGGCCTCCGGCCCTTCCAGCCCGAGCGCCGTGAGATCGGCCGCGCGCCGGCCGGCATCGAAGGCGAGGAAGTACTCGTCGAGCTGCGGCGGGGCGATGCGGGTGCCGGCCAGCATGGCGTGCGCCTGGCCACGATGGTGGATCTGGTGCTGGAAGAGGTGGCCGAGCAGGTCGTCGACCCGCTCCGGCACCATGCCGTCCTCGCCGCGGTCCGTTGGGACGAGGCGCGAGAGGAGCGCTTCGTCCTGGGCATCGCAAAAGGCGATCAGCCGCCGGTCGGAGGCGAGTTGCGTCGTGCGCAGCTCCGGCGCGGCCAGTGGCCGGATGCCGTCGAAGATCGCGAGCCCGACCCCGCCCTCCTCCAGCATGTCGAGATAGTAGAGATCGACCGCGAGGTTGTGGTTCAGGGTCTCGTGGAGCGACGGGAAGAAGCTCGTCCGTCGCGCCAGGAATTCGCCGTCGCTCAATTCCGCGCAGGCGCGCAACAGGCGGTCGTTCGACCAGGCGTTGTTGCGGGCCGCCTTGCGGAAATGCAGAGCGAGCGACACCGTCCTACCCCCGCAAATCCAGCCACATCTGGCGGTCGCGCTCATCCGTCCAGATGCGCGGATGGTCGAGGCCGCCAGCCTCGTCATAGGCGCGGGTGACGTTGAAGGGCAGGCAGTGCTCGAAGATCACCCAGTCGCCATAGGCCGGCTTCAGGGCCTCGTGCACGCGCTCGAAGGTCTCGCGCAATGAGCGGCCGGCGGCGACATGGCCCCGCACGGCCTCGAAGAGATCGGAGAGGAAGGCACGGGTACCCTTGATGCCGTCCGCCACCATCGCCCTGTTGGTCAGGGCGGCGCCGCGGCCCGGCACCATGGCGGCGGGCGCGAAGCTCGCCAGAGCATCGAGCGTCGCCGGCCAATCGGTGAAATGCGCATCGCCGCAATAGGGCGTCGCGCCGTATTCGACGAGGTCGCCGGCGAAGATCACATTGGTGTCGGGCATCCAGGCGACGATGTCGCCGGCAGTGTGACCGCGGCCGAGCTTCATCAGCCGGACCTCGCGGCTGCCCAGCCAGATCGAGGCGTTGTGTGAGAAGGTCGTGGTCGGCCAGGTCAGGCCCGGGCGGATCGAGTCGGCACCCTGGAACAGGCGCGGGAAGCGGCCGATCTCGCTCGCCTTGTCCTCCTCGCCGCGCTCGACGATCATCGCCCGTGCCGCGTCCGAACAGACGATCTCGCGGGCGCCATAGGCCGGCGCGCCGAGCACGCGGACCGCATGGTAATGCGAGAGCACGACATGGCTGACCGGCTTATCGGTGACCTCGCGCACCTTGGCGATGACGCGCTCCGCCATGGTCGGCGTCGCCTGCGCATCGAAGACGAGCACGCTGTCGTCGCCGACGACGATGCCGCTATTGGGGTCGCCCTCGGCGGTATAGGCGTAGACCCCCTTGCCGATCTCGTCGAAGGAGACGGTCTTCTCGCCGAGATCGGCGGTGGAGGCGAAAGCGGGACCGTCAGACATCGTCAGAACCTTTCAGGCTTGTACTGGTGCGTATTGCGTTCGCCGGGAGCTACCTCGTCATCCCGGACAAGCCGCCAAGCGGCTGCTCCAGGATGACGCTGCGGCGTTCACCGCACATAGGGCATGATCTCCTGGTCGATCGCACCGAAGATCGAATGGCCGGCGGCGTCCTTCATCTCGATGCGGACGCTGTCACCGAAGCGCAGGAAGGGCGTCTTGGCCGCGCCGTCGCGGATGGTCTCGACCATGCGCTGCTCGGCGATGCAGGCGTAGCCGAGGCCGCCTTCGCCGACCCGCCGGCCCGGGCCACCATCGGCATCGCGGTTGGAGACGGTGCCCGAACCGACGATGGTGCCGGCAACGAGCGGGCGGGTCTTGGCCGCATGGGCGATCAGCACGCCGAAATCGAAGGTCATGTCGATGCCGGCCTCCGGCTTGCCGAAGGGCTTGCCGTTGATCTGGGCAAGCAATGGCAGATGCAGCTTGCCGTCCTTCCAGGCCGAGCCCAGCTCCCCCGGTGTCACCGCCACCGGCGAAAAGGCCGAGGACGGCTTGGACTGCAGGAAGCCGAAGCCCTTTGCCAGCTCTGCGGGGATCAGGTTGCGCAAGCTGACATCGTTGACGAGCATGACGAGACGGATCAGCGCGCGCGCCTCGTCTGGGCTCACGCCCATCGGCACGTCGCCGGTGATGACCGCGATCTCGGCCTCGAGGTCGATGCCGTAGTCCTCGCTCGCGATCCGAATCGGCTGGCGCGGGCCGAGGAACGAATCGGAGCCGCCCTGGTACATTAACGGGTCGGTCCAGAAGCTCGCGGGCATCTCGGCACCCCGCGCCTTCCGGACGAGATCGACATGGTTCACATAGGCCGAGCCGTCGACCCATTGATAGGCACGCGGCAGCGGCGAGGCGCAGTCGTGCTCGTGGAAGCGGAAGGACGGCACCGAGCCGTGCTCCAGCCCTTCGGAGAGGTCGGAAAGGCGCGGCGCGCAGCGCTCCCAATCATCCAGCGCCCCCTGCAGCGTGGCCACGACCGGGAAGGCATCCGTGGCACGGGTCAGGTCGTTCGAGACGACGACGAGACGGCCGTCGCGGCCATGCGTGAGCGATGCAAGCTTCATCTCTTTTCATTCCTCCCCGGACACGCCATGAAGGGCGCAACGAGCTTTCGGGAGGAGACCATATGGAACGCCGCACGTTTTTGAAAACTGGTGCGCTCGCTGCCGCCGCGACCTCGATCGCGATGCCGGCCATCGCCCAGTCGATGCCTGAAGTGAAATGGCGGCTGACCTCGAGCTTCCCCAAGCAGCTCGACACGATCTACGGCACGGCCCAGCAGTTCGCGAAGTTCATGTCGGACGCCACGGACGGCCGGTTCCAGGTCCAGACCTTCTCGGCCGGCGAGATCGTTCCCGGCCTGCAGGCGCTCGACGCGGTCAGCTCCGGCACCGTCGAATGCGCCCATACCCCGACCTATTTCTACATCGGCAAGGAGCCGGCCTTCGGCCTCGGCACCGGCATCCCCTTCGGCCTGAACGCCCGCCAGCAGCATAGCTGGTGGTACTTTGGCGGCGGCGAGCAGATCATCAACGAGGCCCTGGCCAAGTTCAACGCCTACTCGATCCCCTGCGGCAATTCCGGCTGCCAGATGGGCGGCTTCTTCCGCAAGGAGCTGAAGACGGTCGACGACCTCAAGGGCCTGAAGTTCCGCATCGGCGGCATGGGAGGCGCGGTCCTCGCCAAGCTCGGCGTGGTGCCGACGCAGATCGCCCCCGGCGACGTCTATCCGGCGCTGGAGCGCGGCACGATCGACGCCGCCGAGTTCGTCGGCCCCTATGACGACGAGAAGCTCGGCTTCGTGAAGGTCGCGCCCTATTACTACTATCCCGGCTGGTGGGAGGGCGGCGCCATGCTGCATCTCGTCATCAACCAGGAGCAGTGGAACAAGCTGCCCAAGCACTACCAGGCCATGGTCTACCATGCCTGCGAGGCGGCCAATAACTGGATGCTGGCGAAGTACGACGCCGTGAACCCGGGCGGCCTGCGCCGGCTGGTCGGCCAGGGTGCGCAGCTGCGCGCCTTCCCCCAGCCGATCATGGAAGCCTCGCTCAAGGCGGCCGAGGAGTACTATGCCGAGACCTCGGCCAAGAGCGAGCTGTTCAAGAAGGGCTATGACTCGATGGTCGCCTTCCGCGGCGAGAACCTGCTCTGGTGGCAGGTCGCGGAACTCTCCTACGACGCGTTCATGAACCGGCTGAAATCGCGCTGAGGCGCAACGCTTCTCCAACTCCTCATGCTCGCCCTCGTGGCGAGCATGCACGTCTTGAACACCGTCTTCGGCGAAGGAAGGCGTGGATGGTCGGGACAAGCCCGACCATGACGGAAAAGGCACTGCCAAGAATTTAGGGCCCTTCGCGACCCGAAATCTCGGAATGACGGCGAAGCTCACCACGCCTCGGGCTTGTTCGGGTCGAAGCGCTTCTTCAGCCCGCTCCAGCAATCGGCATAGTTCTCCTGCAACTGCGGCAGGCCGGCGGCGTAGCCGGTGACGCGCTGGGCGAAGCGTGTCTCGAACATGAAGGCCATGGTGCCGGTGAGCTTCACCGGCTTCAGCTCGACCGTGCTCGCATGCTCGAAGGCCTGGGTGTCCGGGCCGTGCGGCAGCATCATGTTGTGCAGGCTGAAGCCGCCCGGCGTGAAGCCCTCGGGCTTGGCGTCGTAGACGCCGTAGATCAGCCCCATGAACTCCGACATGATGTTGCGGTGGTACCAGGGCGGACGGAAGGTGTTCTCGGCGACCATCCAGCGCTCGGGGAAGATCACGAAGTCGATATTGGCGGTGCCGGGCGTCTCGGAGGGCGCCGTCAGCACGGTGAAGATCGACGGGTCGGGATGGTCGAAGGAGATCGCGCCGACCGGCGAATAGTGCCGCAGATCGTATTTGTAGGGCGCGTAATTGCCGTGCCAGGCGACGACGTCGAGCGGCGACTGGCCGATCGGCGTCGAGAAGATCTCGCCGCCCCATTTGGCGTAGAGGGTTGAGGGCTCCTCGATATCCTCATAGGCCGCGACGGGGGTCAGGAAATCGCGGGGGTTGGCGAGGCAGTTGGCGCCGATCGGCCCGCGATCCGGCAAGGTGAAGCCGCCGCCATAGTTCTCGCAGACATAGGCGCGGGCCGGCCCGTCGATCAGTTCGCAGCGGAAGACGACGCCGCGCGGGATGACGCAGATCTCGCCGGGCTCGATCTCGATGATGCCGAACTCGGTGAAGAAGCGAAGCTTGCCCTCCTGCGCGACGACCAGGAGCTCGCCATCGGCACAGAACAGGTATTCGCGCTCCATCGAGGCGGTGACGAAGACCATGTGCGCGGCCATGCCGGCCTGGGCATCGCCGTCGCCGGCCGTGGTCAGCGTCCGCAGGCCGGTGAGGAAGGTCAGCTTCTCCTGCGGAACCGGGATCGGGCTCCAGCGCAGCGGTCCGAGCGAGGGCTTGGTCTCGTCGCGGCATGGGGCGGTGCGGATCAGCCCCTTGTCGAGAAGCGTCCAGCGGCCGCCATGCTTGACGCTCGGGCGGATGCGGTAAAGCCAGGAGCGCTCATTGGTCGAGCGCGGGGCGGTGAAGGGCGAGCCGGAGAGCTGCTCGGCATAGAGCCCGTAGGCCGCCTTCTGCGGCGAGTTGCGGCCGATCGGCAGCGCGCCCGGCAGGCTTTCGGTCTCGAAGGAATTGCCGAAGCCCGACATGTAGCGCAGGCCGTTCTGAACCTGCTGGCTGATCGCCGAGAGCGACGTCGTCTGGACGTTCATGACTGCATCCTCCCTCGAGCCGTCGGCGCCTTTTGCAACGGCACCGGTCCGGCGGTGATGGCGTTTCGGCAGGGGATGTGGAAATGGCGCACGGCTTCTGCGAAAACCGGCTTCCATCCGCTCCGCGCCCGCTGCCCGTCCCCGCTGATTAGTTGCAAGTGAAACTAATGTCAACCAAACCGACCACGGCAGACGGCGAGCGCGCCCTGCACCTCGAGCAGTTCGTTCCCTACCGCATCAATGTGGCGGCGGTGTTCGCGAGTCGGGCGCTGGCGCGGATCTATGGCGAGCAGTTCGGCATCGGCATCCCGGAATGGCGGGTGATCGCCCAGCTCGGCGAATTCGGCAAAATGACCTCGCGCGACATCGGCGAGCTCTCGCAGATGCACAAGACCAAGGTCTCGCGCGCCGTCTCCGGGCTCGACCAGCGCGGCCTCGTCGCGCGCAGCGAGAACCGGGCCGACCGGCGTGAATCCTTCGTCTCGCTCACTGCCGCCGGGGCGCGGATCTACGCCCAGATCGTGCCGCTGGCGCTCGCCTTCGAGCAACGCTGGACCGAGGGCATCGCACCCGACGAACTGCGGACCTTCGAGCGCGTACTCGCCGTGCTGACCGAGCGCGGACGGCTTCTGGCAGGCACTTATCGCGAGGACGGCGCCTGATCGTCGCTGAAAGGTGCCGCGGGAGAGCCGCGGCGAGCCGGTCAGAAGTACTCTTGTTTAGAAATACCCGGCGAGGTTCCGCCTGATCCGCGCCAGCGGCGCCTCATCGGCGGGCGGCGGGACGAAGGTCGTCCCCGTGATCGTCTCGAAGGCCTTCACATAGACGGCGGTCGTCTGCGCGATCAGCTCATCCGGGATCGGCGGCAATTCCTCCTTATAGGGATCGCAGCGCGCCACCACCCAGTTACGGACGAAGTCCTTGTCGAAGCTCTCGGGCTTCCCGCCGGCGGCGAAGCGCTCCGGATAGCTGCCGGCGAACCAGTAGCGGCTGGAATCCGGCGTGTGGATTTCATCGGCGAGCAGGATGTCGCCGTCCTTGTCGGTGCCGAACTCGTATTTGGTGTCGGCCAGGATCAGGCCGCGCTCGGCCGCGAGCTTCTGTCCCCGGGCGAACAGCGCCAGCGCATGGCCCGCGACCGTGTCCCATTGCTTCCTGGTAAGAAGGCCGCTGTCGACGATCTCCTGCGCCGAGAGCGGCTCGTCATGGCCACCGTCGAAAGCCTTGCTGGTCGGGGTGATGATCGCTTCGGGCAGCTTCTCATTGTCGCGCATGCCGTCGGGAAAGCGCATGCCGTAGATCTCGCGCCTGCCCTCCTTGTAGAGCGTCAGCACCGAGGTGCCGGTGGTGCCGGCGAGATAGCCGCGCACGATCACCTCGACCGGCAGGATATCCAGCCGCTTGCCGACCACGACATTGGGATCGGGGTATTCGAGCACATGGTTGGGGCAGATGTCGGCGGTGTTCTCGAACCAGAAGCGCGCGACCTGCGTCAGCACCTGGCCCTTCAGCGGGATCGTGGCGATGGCGCGGTCGAAGGCGCTGAGCCGGTCGGTCGAGATCAGGATGCGGCGCCCGTCCGGCAGGTCGTAGTTCTCGCGGACCTTGCCGCGATAGTAGTTCGGCAGTTCCGGGATGAACGCCTCGTCGAGCGCTTGATGGAGGGGCATGGTTCGCTTCGCCTGATCGAGGAATGGGCGGGTCTTCTGGTCCGCGCTGCCTTCGCTTCTAATCACATGGCCGCTCGGACACCACCATGCCCTTGCGTCCGGCGGAGCGTTGCATTGAGCCGCGCCTCAAGGAGAACCGGCAGGACGGACGATTGTCGGCATCCCGCAAATGTGCCATCTCGGCCCTTGTCTGGCATACAGATGCGAATCTGCGTGGCTAAGGCTCCATAGTTCCGTCGCCTTTGTGACATGTGCTCAGCGAATGCGCGCCGCCGGCTGCGGCGTCCGATGGCTAACAAGGGTTCAGACGCGTCCTCCGATGATCTTCGCTACGCTCCGACGTCTCCTCGCCCCGGCACTGGCGCTCGCCGCGCTGACCGGTGCAGCCGTCGCGCAATCGCCCGCCTGCAACAACTGGCGCGCGGAACTGGCGAGCCTGCAGGGGCAGCGGGGCGGCGATCCCCGCGCCGCGCAGGCAGCGCAGCGCGTCGCGGGGCAGATCGCCCGGCTCTCCGGACAATATCGTTCGATGGGCTGCGACCGGGGCGGCTTCCTGTTCTTCGGCGAGCAGGCGCCGCCGCAATGCGGCGGCATCCGGGCGCAGCTCAGCCAGCTCGAGGCCCAGTACGGCGCCTTGCAGCGGCAGGCGGGCGGCGGCATCGAGCAGCGCCGGGCCCAGCTCGCCGCCCTGATCGACAATAACTGCCGCGAGCAGCGCCGCGGCTTCTTCGAGACCATCTTCGGCATCGAGCCCCGCCGCGGCGAGATCGATTCGACCCTGCCCGAGCTCGACCCGGAGCCGCTCGAGCCCGGCGAGAGCCAGCCGCGCCAGGGCGGCCCCTACAGCGTCTGCGTGCGCACCTGCGACGGCTTCTTCTTCCCGCTCTCCAACAGCCCGGGCGGCCGCGAGAGCCAGGACGAGATGTGCCAGGCGCTCTGCCCGGGCACCGAGACTCTCGCCTTCGGCATGAGCAATGGCGGCGATGTCCAGAACGCGGTCTCGCGCAGCACCGGCACGCCCTATGCGTCGCTGCCGAACGCGCTGAAATATACCCGCAGCTTCGATGCCGCCTGCACCTGCCGGGCGCCGGGCCAGAGCTGGGCCCAGGCCCTGCAGAATGCCGAGAACCTGATCGAGCAGCGCAAGGGCGACATCATCGTCACCGAGCAGCGTTCGCTGGAGATGTCGCGTCCGAAGCCGGAGGCACCGGCCCGCGGCAAGAAGGGCGCCGCCAACGCGCCGGAGGCCAAGCCCGCCCCCGCAGCGCCGGCCCCCACCGTGCTCCAGGCCGCCCCCGGCGACGAGCCGACAGCCGACGCCAATGTGCCGACCGCGAGCACCGAATCCGCCGGCGTCGGGCCGCAGAGGATCGACAGCGAGAAGACGCTGCAGCAGGGCGACGGCGTGAAGCGCGAGAGCAAGAGCGTCACCGGCGAGCGCCGCACGGTGCGGATCGTCGCGCCAAATCTCGCCCCCAATCTCGGCGTCGGCGCGACCGCCCGGCCCTGATCAGGCCGTGAGCTTCGCCAGCAGCTCGCCATAGGCGTCGAAGATCAGGTCAGGCCCGCGCGCCCGGAGCGAGGCGGCGCTGTTGTAGCCGAAGGTCACCGCGCCGGCCGCAATGCCGGCGCGCCTTGCCGCCTCGATGTCGCGGATCTCGTCGCCGATGGCGATGGTCCGTTCCCTCGAAGCCCCTGCCCGGCCGATCACCGCCTTGAACTTGGCGCTCTTGCCCCAGAGCGAGGCGCCACAGCTGAAATGGCTGACATGGCCGGCAGCCTGCCCCAGCGTGCGGCGTATCGCGTCCTCGCCATTGGAGCTGACGATCGCGACCGTAACATCGCTTGCAACCAGGCGCGCCAGCATGCTCTCGGCGCCGGGAAAGAGCCTGACCGCATCGCCGGCCTCGGCGCTCAGCCTGCGCATATGCATCGCGATCGCCGGCAGCTTCCATAAGGGCACGCCCAGGCGCGCCATGATCTCGCGCGACTCAAGCGCGCGAAGCTCCTCGGCCTCGCCTTCCGCGACCTCGCGAAAGCCGAACTGGCGCGCCGTCTGGTTGAGCACCGAGCAGAACCACGGAAAGCTGTCGGCCAGCGTCCCGTCATAGTCGAAGATCGCAAGGGAGAAGGCGGGCATCGCGGTGATCGGTCTTGGAGCTCGTCAACTGGCCCCGGTCATTGGGGCTGGGTGCTTTGCCGCAAGGTCATGCAGGCGTCAATGCGACGGGCCGAAAGCCTCGTCCGCGACATGCTGCGAGGGCAGATCTGTCCTGCACAATCTTCATCGCGCGGGCGGAACGTCTGGCGAGCTTGCGCGTTTATGTTCCACGCCTGAGCGATCCGCTCGCTCGGACTGGACTGAGCGCGGAGCAAGGCCATGTCGGAACCGGCAATCACCGCTGATGGCGGCATGGATCTCGCGGACACCGGCAGGCGCCTCAAGGCGATCTTCATCGGCTCCGTCGGCAATCTCGTCGAATGGTACGATTTCTACGCCTACACCGCCTTCGCGCTGTACTTCGCGCCACATTTCTTCCCCTCCAGCGATCCCGTGGTGCAGCAGCTCAATGCCGCCACGCTCTTCGCCGCCGGCTTCATCGTGCGCCCGCTCGGTGGCTGGCTTTTCGGGCATCTGGCCGACCGCTATGGCCGCCGGCTCTCGCTGACGCTCTCGGTCGTGATGATGTGCTTCGGCTCGCTGATCATCGCGGTGACGCCGACCTATGCCAGCATCGGCTTCGCCGCGCCGGTGATGCTGGCGCTGGCGCGGGTGATCGAAGGCCTCAGCCTCGGCGGGGAGTACGGGGCGAGCGCCACCTATCTCACCGAGATCGCCCATCCCGACCACCGCGGCTTCTATTCGAGCTTCCAATACGTCACGCTGATCGGCGGCCAGCTCACCGCGATCCTGGTGCTGCTGCTCCTGCAGAACGTCTTCCTGACGCATGAGCAGCTGGTGGAATGGGGCTGGCGCATCCCCTTCGTGATCGGCGCCCTGCTCGCGATCACCGCGATGTTCATGCGCCGGCACATGCACGAGACCGAGGCCTTCGTCGAAGCCAAGAAGGCCGGGCCGAAGAAGGAAAGCTCGTTGCGCGGGCTCCTGCGCTACCCGCGCGAGGTCGCGATCGTGGTCGGCCTCACGGCCGGCGGCACCGCCGCCTTCTACACCTTCACCACCTATATGCAGACCTTCGTGAAGCAGACGGTCGGCCTCTCCGACATCACCACCACCTATGTGATCGCGGGATCGCTGATCTTCGCGCTGATCCTGCAGCCGATCTATGGCTGGATCTCCGACCGGATCGGCCGCAAGCCGCTGCTGATCTTCTTCGGCCTTGCCGGCGCGCTGCTGACCGTGCCGATCCTGACGACGCTCTCGCATACCAAATCGCCCTGGACCGCCTTCCTGCTGATCGCCGGGGCCTGGGTCTTCGTCGCCGGCTACACCTCGATCAATGCGGTGGTGAAGGCGGAACTGTTCCCGACCTCGATCAGGGCGACCGGCGTCGCCCTGCCCTATGCCGTGACCGTCTCGATCTTCGGCGGCACGGCCCCCGCGATCGCCTTGTTCTTCAAGCAGCAGGGCCATGAGCAATGGTTCTACTACTACCTCGCCGGTATGATCTTCATCTCGCTCCTGGTCTACGCCACGATGCGGGACACCAAGCATGAGTCGGCGATGCACCGTCATGATTGAGGGGACGCACGTATTGTCCTGCGCATGAATGGCCGGAGGGCCGCGACGTAGCAGCACTTATCGCCGATGCGGACGTGATGGCCGAACGACCGGCGAAGACCGAAGCGGCGTCAGCATTGGGCTGGCAAGCGGTCCTTAAGCACCTTCGCTCACGATCCGAGCCCATGGACAAGTTTTACGAGCCCGCCTCGGACTTTCTCCGCAGGGTCGCCAACGGCGAGATTCCGCTCGCCGGAAGCGAGTTCGGGCAAGAAAACCTACAGCTACTCGTTGCCTTTATGAACGATCAGGATACGTCGAATCGCGATTGGGCCACGCTCTTATTGCGGGGCAGGACATCGATACCGCTGAAGTTCGGGAAGCTCTTCTAGCGGCGACGCGGGACGAGAATGCGAGTGTTCGAGCTGAGGCACTCCTAGGCTTGGCAGAGCGTGATGCGGCTCTGGCTCTCCCACTTGTCGAGCGCGAGCTTGAAGGTGATGAAGTCGGCTATGGCACGTTTCAGGCAGCGCATGCGATTGCCAGCCCCGTGCTGCTGAACGGGCTGCGCAACTGGTCAGGACAGGGGCGAACCGATTGGATCAACGACGAGATTAAGGACGCCATTGCCGCTTGCGAAGCCGCTCTTGGCAAGAGCGAGTGATATGTCCGCAACGGGTCGGAACCGGACATCATCAGCGCCGCGAAGCGAACCATTCCATAGGATCGTCGCCCCGGATGTAGCTCAATCCAGCGTTCTCAAGCGTTTCAGCTAGATCGATAGGGCAGAGGCACAAATCCAAGTCCTTCCATTCTTTGCCATCGGGCCACGGCTGGAACGGGTTGCGGGCTTGCCAGATCAGCTTTTCTTCGCCCCCGAGCAGGACAGCCAAGTTACGGGGAGTATTATACTCGACCCCCTCAAAGATGACCGAATTGCACATGCCAAATTCCTTTGGTCAGCACTGATTCAATTTCGGCTGTTCATCAATCTCCGCAAGCAATCCCGCGCTCAGGCCGCCTCGCCCGCCAGCCGCTTCAGCGCCTTCTCGCGTCCGATCAGCGGCAGCAGGGCCGCGAGCTCGGGGCCGTGGTCGAGCCCGGTCAGCGCCTGGCGCAGCGGCATGAACAGCGCCTTGCCCTTGGCCCCTGTCGCTGCGGCGACCGCCTGCGTCCAGCTCTTCCAGGTCGTCTGATCGAAGGGTTCTTCCGGCAACAGCGCCCCGGCAGCTGCCGCGAAGGCGGGGTCGGCGATCCCTGGCGTGATCGGCCCTTCGACGACCCGCCACCACTGAGCGGCATCGCTCAACCGCGCGAGGTTGCCGCGCACCGCCAGCCAGAACGGCTCAGTCGCGGGAATGCCGAGCGCCGCCAGACGATCGGCGACTGCTGCGAACCCGAAATGATGCAGCGTCCTCGCCGAAAGCGCTTCGAGCTCATGCTCGTCGAACTTCGCCGGGGCGCGCGAGACATGGGCGAGCTCGACCAACCCGGCGAGTTCTTCGAGGCTGGCGACCGGGCGCACCGCATCGGAGGTGCCGGTCAGCACCGCCAGCGCCGCAACCGCGAGCGGCTCGACGCCGGCCTCGCGCAAGCCCCTGAGCGAGAGATGGCCAAGGCGTTTCGAAAGCCCCTCGCCGCTCGCCGTGGTCAAGAGATTGTGATGGCCGAAGGTCGGCAGCGCGCCGCCGAGCGCCTGGATGATCTGGATCTGCACCGCCGTGTTGGTGACGTGGTCCTCGCCGCGGATGACATGGGTGATGCCCATGTCGACATCGTCGACCACCGAAGGCAGCGTGTAGGGATAGGTGCCGTCCTCGCGAACCAGGACGGGGTCGGAGAGCGAGGCGCAGTCGACATGCGAGGGGCCGCGCACCAGATCGTTCCAGCCGATCTCCTCCCAATCGAGCAGGAAGCGCCAATGCGGCTTGCGGCCTTCGGCCTCCAGCGCCGCCCGCTCGGCCGCCGTCAGCTTCAGCGCGGCGCGGTCATAGATAGGGGGCAATCCGCGCGCGAGCTGGCGCTTGCGGCGGCGATCGAGCTCGTCGGCACTCTCATAGCAGGGGTAGAGCCGCCCGGCGGCACGCAGGCGCGCTGCCGCCTCGTCATAGAGGGCGAGCCGTTCCGACTGCTTGATGCTGGCATCGGGCCCGACGCCGAGCCAGGCGAGGTCCTCGGGAATCGCCGCCGCGAATTCGGGCTTCGAGCGCGCCTTGTCGGTATCGTCGTAGCGCAGCAGGAAACGCCCGCCATGCCGCATGGCGAAGAGCCAGTTGAACATGATCGAGCGGGCGTTGCCGATGTGGAGATAGCCGGTCGGCGACGGCGCGGTGCGGACGAAGGGTGCGGTCATGGCCGGCGCTTGTCGCGCGGGACGCGCGCAAGAGCAAGGGCATCGCCGTTTCGTGCTGTCGGAGCCGTCGACAGGCGCCCAGATTGACGCAAGGTTAGAAACGGAGGGTGACGGGCTGTCTGCGCGAGGAGGCGAGGATGAGCATCACGGCTTCGGTCGGGCTCGGCGGCAAGAACACGGTTCCCGATACGCGTCTGGTCCAGGCGATGATCAATCCGCATGCGGTGGCGCTCGGCATCGAGCTGCTCGAGGTCGACGGAGACTGTGGACCGCTGACCCGCGGCGGTATCAGGCGCTACCAGCAGGTCTTCCTCAAGATCGCGAACCCGGATTCGCGGGTCGATCCGGGCGGCAAGACCTTCCTGCACATGGCCAGCAATCCGGCTCCGGCAAGTGTCGTGGTCAGCGCCATGCGCCTGCCCGTGAAGCTCAAGCCGGGCGACTTCCTGCAGGTACCGGTGGTGATGGATCCGGCCGACGGCACGGTTCAAGACGCCTACACAGCCTTCGAATACGAGATCTTCGACAAGGGCGCCCGCATGATCGGGACGGATTATGCCTTCGGCGTGCCCAACGAGATCGAGGTATGGCCGAGTGCGCAGGTCAGGATCGGCGTGACGCTGACCGCGCCCCTGCTGGCTCACGAACAGTTCCACTACGATGTCGGCTATGTCGTCTGCCGGGCGCTGGCGCACCAGCTCACCATCGCCCGCGCGCCGACGATCGGCGGGCTGGTAACGCAGCTCAGCAGTCTCGTCGACCTGCACATCAAGCGCCGCGTCAAGCTGATCCAGCGCCGCTACGACATCGACACCCAGCACGGGCAGAACGCCAAGTACCAGCGCATCTGGCTCGACCGCATGACCGCCTGCATCGCCAACCCAGCAGCCAACCAGATCGGCGGATTCTGGCTGTAGCGGGCGCCTTCAGGCCGAGTGGATAAGCGCGCAGCGACACGCCGCCATTCCGGCTCCGCGGGGCGAGTTTTGTTGCATCGCAATGCGGCGGCGCGCTAGTTTGCGCCCATTCGATCGGACCCGGTGAAACTCCGGGTGGCTCTTCCGGCCGCCAATCCGCCGGACCACGCAAATGACTGACTGATCGGCTCGCCCTGCGGCGAGCATCGACGTCTCTTGCGGATTTTCCTCATGTCCAAACATTCCACCTATCGCAGGCAATGGTTTTCCAATGTCCGTGGCGACGTCCTGTCCGGCATCGTCGTCGCGCTCGCACTGATCCCCGAAGCGATCGGCTTTTCCGTCATCGCCGGCGTCGACCCCAAGGTCGGCCTCTATGCCTCCTTCGCCATCGCCTGCGTCTCTGCCTTCCTCGGCGGCCGGCCGGGCATGATCTCCGCTGCAACGGCCGCCACAGCCGTGCTGATGGTGACGCTCGTCAAGGAGCACGGGCTGCAATATCTGTTCGCCGCGACCGTGCTAATGGGCGTGCTGCAGCTCGCGGCTGGTGCATTGAAGCTCGGACGCCTGATGAACTTCGTCTCGCGCTCGGTGATCACGGGCTTCGTCAACGCCCTCGCGATCCTGATCTTCATGGCTCAGCTGCCCGAGCTGATCGGCGTGCCCTCGCTGACCTATGTAATGGTCGCTGCCGGTCTCGCGATCATCTATCTCTTCCCCTATCTGACCAAGGCGATCCCCTCGCCGCTGGTCGCGATCGGGGTGCTGACGCTGGTCGCGTGGTGGGGCGGACTCGATCTGCGCCGCGTCGGCGATCTCGGCGAACTGCCCTCGACGCTGCCGGTGCTGGCGCTGCCACAGGTGCCGCTGACCTTCGAGACGCTGCGGATCATCTTCCCCTATTCGCTCGCTCTTGCGGCCGTCGGCCTGCTGGAATCCCTCCTCACCGCCCAAATCGTCGACGACATGACGCAGACGCAGAGCAACAAGAACGTCGAATGCTACGGCCAGGGCGCGAGCAACATCGCTTCCGCCCTGATCGGTGGCATGGGCGGCTGCGCGATGATCGGCCAGTCGGTGATCAATGTGCGTTCGGGCGGGCGCGGCCGGCTCTCGACCTTCGTCGCCGGCGCCTTCCTGCTGTTCCTGATCCTCGTGCTCGACGATCTCGTCCGGATCATCCCGATGGCGGCGCTGGTCGCGGTGATGATCATGGTCTCGATCGGCACCTTCTCATGGCGCTCGATCCTCGACCTCGGGCGCAATCCGCTTCCGTCCTCCATCGTCATGCTCGCGACCGTCGCCACCACGGTGGCGACGCACGATCTCGCCAAGGGCGTGATCGTCGGCGTGCTGCTCTCGGGCGTGTTCTTCGCCGGCAAGGTCGCCCGGCTTGTCCAGGTCGAGAAACGCGGCGACGAGGCTGAGTCGACCTATCTGGTCCGCGGTCAGATCTTCTTCGCTTCGAGCGAGAGCTTCCTGCGCGGCTTCGCCTTCGACGACGCGCCCCGCCGCGTAACGATCGACGTCAGCCAGGCGCATTTCTGGGACATCACGGCGATCGGCGCGCTCGACAAGGCTGTGCTGCGGTTCCGCGGCGCCGGCGCCGAGGTCACCGTGATTGGCCTCAACGAAGCCAGCGCCACGCTGGTCGAGCGCTTCGGCGAGCACCACAAGAGCGATGGCGCTAAGCCTGCCCCGGCTCATTGAGGCGGCACAGCCTCGTTCGATCCTGCCAGTCTCCGGGGTAACGGCGCAGCGCTGCCGCTGCCCCGGAGGGATCAGAAATCGAAGCTCTCGCCGCCCGCCTTGCCGACGCCCTTGACCAGCGTCGGATCGGGCTTGTGCGCGCCGTTGCCGGGGTCGCGGAAGCCGTTGACGATCGGGTAGCGGCGGTCGCGTCCGAAATTCTTGCGGGTCACCTTGACGCCCGGGGCCGCCTGCCGCCGCTTGTACTCGGCGAGATAGAGCAGGCGTTCGACCTTCTTCACCGTCTCGAGATCGTGGCCGCGTGCGACGATGTCGGACAGCCGCATCTCATGCTCGATCAGGCATGCGAGGATGTCGTCGAGCACCTCATAGGGCGGCAGCGAATCCTGGTCCTTCTGGTTGTCGCGCAGTTCGGCCGAAGGCGGCTTGACGATGATGTTCTCCGGGATGACCTCGCCATCCGGCCCAAGCGCTCCGACCGGCTTCCAGCGGTTGCGCAGCGCGGATAGGCGAAAGACCTCGGTCTTGTAGAGATCCTTGATCGGGTTGTAGCCGCCGTTCATGTCGCCATAGAGCGTGGCGTAGCCGCAGGACATCTCGGACTTGTTGCCGGTCGTCACCACCATCGGCCCGAACTTGTTCGAGATCGACATCAGCAGCGTGCCGCGCACCCGGCTCTGCAGGTTCTCCTCGGTGATGCCGCGATTTGTGCCGGCGAAGAGTTCGGCCAGCGCACTCTCGAAACCCTCGACCGGCTCGGCGATCGGCACGATCTCATAACGCACGCCGAGCGCATCGGCGCAGGCCTTGGCGTCGTCGAGGCTCTCCTGCGAGGTGAAGCGATAGGGCATCATCACACAGCGCACGCGCTCCGCGCCGAGTGCATCGACCGCCATCGCCGCGCAGATCGCGGAATCGATACCGCCGGAGAGGCCAAGCACGACACCGGGGAAGCGGTTCTTCTCGACATAATCGCGCAAGCCGAGGACGCAGGCCGAATAGTCGGCCTCGTCGCCGCTCTCCACAGCGGCGACCTCGCCTTGCAGGCAGTGCCAGCCCTCAGCCCCCCGCTCCCAGTTCGTGACGACGAGCGCCTCGCGGAAGGCCGGCAACTGATGGGCGAAGCTGCGGTCGGCATTGAGAACGAAGGAGGCGCCTTCGAAGACGAGTTCGTCCTGGCCGCCGAGCTGATTGAGATAGACCATCGGCAGGCCGCTCTCGACGACGCGGGCGACAGCGACGTTGAGCCGCTCCTCGATGACGCCGCGGCGGAAGGGCGAGCCGTTCGGCACCAGCAGGATCTCACCGCCGGTTTCGGCGATGCACTCGACGACCTCGTCGCTCCAGATGTCCTCGCAGATCGGGATGCCCAGGCGGATATGGTTGCGAAAGACCACCGGCCCCGGCAACGGGCCGGGCTCGAACACCCGCTTCTCGTCGAAGACGCCGTAGTTCGGCAGGTCGACCTTGAAGCGGACCGACTGGATCAGGCCGCCGTCGAGCAGCGCATAGGCGTTGTAGAGCTTGCCGTCCTCGAGCCAGGGCAGGCCGAGGAGCAGGGCCGGGCCGCCATCGGCGGTCTCGCGCGCCAGCTCCTCGCAGGCCTTGCGGCAGGCGTCCTGGAAAGCCGGCTTCAGCACCAGATCCTCCGGCGGATAGGCCGACAGGAAGAGTTCCGAGAACATCACCAGATCGGCCCCGAGCGCCGCCGCGTCCCGCCTTGCGGCGCGGACCTTCTCGGCATTGCCGGCGACGTCGCCGACGGTCGGGTTGAGCTGGGCCAAGGCCAGGCGGAAGGAGGTCGCGGTCATGACCCGGATTTAGCCTGCGGACGATAGAGCGGCAACGGCAGCACGTGCGTGCGGGTCTGCGTTTGAGCGCTGCCTGCCCTCCCCTCCACCGGGGCTCGCCGGGCCGCAACTCAGCTCAATGTCGAACGGAAATCGGCCGAGTAGCGCAACTCGCGCATCGGACGGACCAACCGGGTGGTCTCGTCATAGATCGGATGCGCCTTGTAGGCCTGGAGTGCCGCCTCGTCGGCGAACTCGCCATAGACGACGATGTCGATGTCGTTGCCGTAAGGGTCGATCTTGCCGTTGGCGACGACCTCGAAGGCGAGGGAATGCGGGATCTCGCCGAGGCGGCGGAGCGCATGGAGGATCGTTTCGCGCTTCGCGGGGTCCTTTGCCGTGAAGAACACGATGTGACGTAGCATTGTCTCGTTCCCGAACTCACAAGGCCGGCCACGCCGGCTTTCCGGCGGTCTGGTTAGCGGCCAGCCTCCTGAGTCGTCGATGCGGCCTGAGAGCCCAGCTCGCGACGACGCGGCAATCCCGCAGCGTTAACCCGGTATTAGGGTTACCATTGGATGAATATCGCTCGGGCAATGCGAAATGGGCCATCTCGGCCGTGCCCGGGGGAGATCAAGATGCATATCCGTTCCGTTGCATCGGCGCTGGGTGTTGCGGCGCTCGGAATGTCGCTGACCGCCATGCAGGCCCATGCGGCGGACTATCCCGTGCTCCGCGGCTCTCAGATCTCGGACACGCCGCCGCCGCCGGATTTCCTTTCCGGAACGGCCAACTGGTCCGGCTTCTATGTCGGCGGCACTGCGGGCTATGTCAGCGGGCAGTTCGACGCCTTCAAGCAGTCGGACGCCCTGGCACATCAGGCTTTTGGAAACCTGCTCATCAAAGATGCTGCCGTGGACCTCCTGCGTTTCGGCAAGGCGAGCAACGACAAGGTGAACTTCGGCGGGTTCATTGGTTATAATTTTCAGTTCGGTGATACTGTCCTCGGCATCGAGGCCGAATACATCCGAACGAACATCCAGACGGACCAGCGCGGCAGCATCTCGCGCATCTACACGAACCTCTTCCCCACGACGATCCCTGCGGCGCCGAATGTCGAGCCGGTCAATACACAGACAGCCGTGACCGTAGACGGGCATTCGGCCACCAAGATCGACGACCTTGCAATCTTCAAGGCACGCGCGGGCTATGCCTTCGGCAACTTCATGCCCTTCGCGAACATCGGCCTTGCGGTCGGGCGCATCAGCACCAATGGCCGCATGCGCCAGAGCCACACGACCGGCGAGAACTTCGGATTCTTCAACACGGTAACCGGTCCCACGGGAACAGTGACGCGCACGACCTATGCCGGTCCCGGCCGGATCGCGCGCCCGGATGCTTCCGGCAGCTCGGAAGCGAGCGTCATTTCTTCCGGCTACGTGCCCGGCTTTGCCGTCGGCGGCGGCCTTGAAGCCCTGCTCGCCGAGAACCTGCTCCTGCGTGCGGAATTCACCCGCATCTACTTCGCGAGCTACAAGGGCGTGGATGCGATCGTCGACTCGGCGCGCGTCGGCGCCGGCCTGAAGTTCTGATCTTCAAGACACCTCTTGAAACAAGAAGGGCCGCAGCGACGCTGCGGCCCTGTTTCGTTGGCGAGGGCGTAGCGGAGACTACTCCGCCGCCTCGACCTCCGGCCGGGCCCGCCCTGCCCGCTCGCGCTTGACGAGCTCGGCGACCAGGAAGGCCATCTCCAGCGCCTGCTCGGCATTGAGACGCGGATCGCAGACCGTGTGGTAGCGGTCGTTGAGATCGGCGTCGGTCATGCCCCGCGCGCCGCCGGTGCATTCGGTGACGTTCTTGCCGGTCATCTCGAGATGGATGCCGCCGGCATGCGTGCCCTCGGCCTGATGGACAGCGAAGAAGTTCTTCACCTCGGTCAGGATCAGGTCGAAGGGCCGGGTCTTGTAGCCGCTCGCAGCCTTGACGGTGTTGCCGTGCATCGGATCGCACGACCAGACGACATTGCGGCCTTCCCGCTTGGTGGCGCGCACCAGGGCCGGCAGATGATCGAAGACCTTGTCGGCGCCGAAGCGGGCGATCAGCGTCAGGCGGCCCGGCTGGTTCTGCGGATCGAGCGCGTCGATCAGCTTGAGCAGCTCGTCCGGCTTCAGCGACGGGCCGCATTTCAGGCCGATCGGGTTACGGATACCGCGGAAGAACTCGACATGGGCGTGGTCGAGCTGGCGCGTGCGGTCGCCGATCCAGACCATATGGCCGGAGGTGTCGTACCACTCGCCGGTAGTCGAGTCCGTGCGCGTCATCGCCTGCTCGTAGCCGAGCAGCAGCGCCTCGTGGCTGGTGTAGAAATCCGTCGTGCGCATCTCGGGATGCGTCTCGGGATCGATGCCGATGGCGCGCATGAAGTCGAGCGCCTCGGTGATGCGCCCGGCGACCTCCTGGTAGCGGCCCGACTGCGGGCTATCCTTGACGAAGCCGAGCATCCAGCGATGCGCATTGTCGAGATTGGCGTAGCCGCCGGTCGCGAAGGCGCGGATCAGGTTGAGCGTCGCCGCCGACTGGCGATAGGCCTCGAGCTGACGGCGTGGGTCCGGGATCCGGGACTCGGCCGTGAACTCGTTGTCATTGATAATGTCGCCCTTGTAGCTCGGCAGCTCGACGCCCCCGATCGTCTCGGTCGGAGCCGAGCGCGGCTTGGCGAACTGGCCGGCAATGCGGCCGACCTTCACCACCGGCGAACCGCCGGCGAAGGTCAGGACCACCGCCATCTGCAGAAAGAGCCGGAAGAAGTCGCGGATGTTGTCGGCGGAATGTTCGCCGAAGCTCTCGGCGCAGTCGCCGCCCTGGAGGAGGAAGGCCTCACCGGCCGCGACCTTGCTCAACGCCCGTTTGAGCTTGCGCGCCTCGCCTGCAAAAACGAGCGGCGGAAAGCCGGCGAGCTGCTGCTCAACCGCCTTCAAGGCTGCCTGGTCCGGATAATCCGGCATCTGCTGGACGGGCTTTGCCCTCCAGCTCTCGGGCGTCCACCGCTCGGACATCATAGTGCTCCTGATTTCACAAATCGCGCCTGCGTTAACCTCTTCTGAAGCGCGAAGGGCGGCCTATACACCCGCAAGTGGCCGCTGACCACCGTTACGGCAAGCAACGCCCGGCGACATCTGCGCCGGGCGTGGGAAAGACCGAGATATGTCAGGCTCTTGGCGCCATCGGCTGAAATCGCGATTCAGGTGCCTGAAAGACTGATTCAACCCATTCAAGCATCGATCCAACCAGCTCCACGCCAGAACAGGACGACCGACCATGCCCAAGCGCAGCGTTTCCTCCGACCGCGTCTACAAGAGCCGGCTGCCCTTCGCCCAGGCGACGATCGCCGGCGACTTCATGTTCGTCTGCTGCGTCGGCGCGGACCTGCAGGGGAAATACGCGACCGGCGATGCCAGGCGGCAGACCCAGCAGTGCATCGACAACATCAAGGCCTTGCTCGAAGAGGCCGGGGCGAGCCTAAAGGACGTCGTCAAGTGCACGGTCTACGTCACCGACCGGGCCTATTGGGAGCCGATGAACGAGGTCTACTTTGCGAACTTCGCGGAGGAGCCACCGCACCGCGTCTCCTGCATCGTCAACGGCCTGGGTTCGCCCGACTGCCTCGTCGAGATCGACGCGACCGCCTATCTCGGCAAGGCGGTTTGAGCGGAAGGCCTGCGCGCGGCCGGCTCAGCCCTCGCGCGCTTCCTTGAGCACCCAGTCGCGGAACAGGCGGATCTTGCGGGAGTTGCGGCGCCTCGTCGGATAGGTCAGCCAGTAGTCCTGTCCATCGCGCAGCATCACGTCGAAGGGCTGGACCAGCACGCCCTGGTTCAGCTCTCGCCGGAAGAAGGCCGGCTGCGCCATCACCGCCCCGTTTCCGGCCAGCGCTGCGGTCACCTCGAACTGCTGCACGACGAGATCGATCCGCGCTTCGGAGACCGTATCAGCCGTCGGAGCCCCTGCCGCGGCAAACCAGCCGGTCCAGGCCTTCGGGCAACCGAAATGCGGCACCGCCACGAGATCTGCGGGCTGCGCGGCACGGCCTAGATGTCGGAACAGCCCCGGACCGCAGAGCGGGGTGTACTCATTGGTCATCAGCCAGTGCGCCTCCAGCCCCGGCCATTGCCCGCTACCGCGCCGGATGACGACGTCGCAATCGTCGACCTCCGGCTGGCGCTGGCTCACCTGAGGAACCAGCCGGATGGCGAGACTGGGATTGGCGCATTGGAATAGGCCGAGCCGCGGAGCCAGCCAGTTGGCCGCGAACGTCGGCAGCGCCTGTACCGAAAGCACTCCTTCGGCCGTCTCGGTGACGGCGGCGAAGGCGCCGCGCAGGCCATCGAACGCGTCGGTAACCGCATCTCCCAGCCTTTCGCCGATCTCGGTGAGGATGACGCCGCGCGGCCGGCGACGGAACAGGGGCGCACCGAGCCGCTCCTCCAGGAGCTTGATCTGATAGCTCACCGCGGCCTGCGTCATGCCGAGCTCGGCTGCGGCAAGGGTGAAACTGCCATGCCGCACCGCGGCCTCGAAGGCCCGCACGGCACTCAGCGGCGGCAAGCCGATCGCCAGATCAGACATCAGCTGTCCTTATGTGTCAGGCGTGAAATCCGGTTTGTCCGCGGCGCCCTCGATCGGCATTCCCTAGCGAAAGCACGACTTTGCCGGGAACGGAACGATGACGGCCGAGATTAGCAGAAAGAACGGATATGTCAGCCTTATGCCGGCCCTGCGGCTGCGCTGGGCCCGGCTCCTGGCGCGAGCACAGGGGCGCAAGGTCGCGCTCGACGAGCGTTTCGAGCCGGATGGGCTGAGCGCGCATATCAGCCGCGACATCGGCCTGAACGACGCAAGCCTGCTTTATGACAGCCGGCGCTCGGACCGCGAGCCGTAACGCCGCGCGTACCGCCGAGCGCTCGTCCCGCGGCAGGGAGCCGGCATCCCGAAGGATGAGGCTCCCGCTGGCTTCGAGCAGGCCCTTAGAGAGCGCTCTTGCGGGCCGTGCGCATGGTGACGAGCTCTTCAGCGGCACTCGGATGCAGGGCGATGGTGCGGTCGAAATCCGCCTTGGTCGCCCCCATGGTCACGGCGATGGCAACGGCCTGGATGATCTCGCCGGCATCATGACCGAGGATGTGGACGCCCAGCATCCTATCGGTCTTCGCATCGACTACGAGCTTCATGTAGATGCGCTCGTGACGGCCAGAGATCGTCGCCTTCATCGGCCGGAAGCCGGTTTCGAAGACGCGCAGCTCATAGCCGGCGGCGACAGCCTGCTGCTCGGTCAGCCCGACCGTGCCGATCTCCGGCGTGGTGAACACGGCCGAGGCGACGATGCTGTGGTCGGTCGTCCAGGGCTTGTTGCCGAAGGTCGAGTCGGCGAAGGCGTGGCCCTCGCGGATCGCGACCGGGGTCAGGTTGATCCGGTTGGTGACGTCGCCGACCGCATGGATCGACGGCACGCTCGAGGCCGAATTCTCGTCGACCATGACCTGGCCGACCGGTCCGAGCTTGACGCCGGCCGTTTCCAGCCCGAGCCCGGCCGTGTTGGGACGACGACCTGTGGCGACGAGGATGACGTCCGCATCGATCGGCTCGCCCTTGGCGCAATGGGCCCGGCGCGTGCCGTCGGGCAGCAGTTCGATCCGGTCGACCGTGCAGCCGAGGCGCAGCGCGATCCCGGCATGAGCGAGCGCCTCGCGCAGGCGCGTGCGAACATCTTCGTCGAAACCGCGCAGCACATTGTCGCCGCGATGCAGCACGGTGACGACAACGCCGAGCCGCGCGAACAGGCTGGCGAATTCGAGCGCAATATAGCCGCCGCCGACGACCAGCATGCGGCGCGGCAGCTCCGGCAGATGGAAGACCTCGTTCGAGGAAATGCCGTACTCGCCCCCCGGAATCGGCGGATCGAAGGCCGGATAGCCGCCGGTGGCGACGAGGATGTGGCGGGCACGGACCGGCTTGCCGCTGCGCTGCAGCCGCACGGTGTGCGCGTCCTCGATGACGGCGCGCTCCTCGTGGATCTGGACCAGCGCCGCCTCGAGCCCCTTGCGATAGAGCCCGGAGAGCCGGCCGACCTCGTTGGCGACGGCATCGCGCAGGGTCGGCCAGTCGAATTCCGGCTTGCCGAGCTTCCAGCCGAAGCCGGCAGCATCCTCGAACTCGTCAGCGAAGCGGCTGGCATAGACGAAAAGCTTCTTGGGCACGCAGCCGCGAATCACGCAGGTTCCGCCGATCCGATCCTCTTCCGCGATCGCGACGCTGGCGCCATGGCCGGCCGAAATGCGGGCCGCGCGGGTGCCGCCGGAGCCGGCGCCGATGACGAAAAGGTCGACGTCGAACTCGCTCATGACCTGTCCTCGAGATTTTGCGCGTCCCCAGGAGGGGCACAGAACAGTAGCGCCGCCACGGTCAGAATGGCGATCCACCAACCTTGCCAGGCGCCATGCGCAACCACGACGATCGCGAAGCAGCCGGCGAAGAAGGCCGTTGGCAACGCGGCCCGCGCCGGTGGCAGGGGCCTTAGCCGAGCAAGCAACAGCAGCCCGGCTGCGGCGAGCAGGGCCGCTCCGACCAGGCCGGTATCAACCCAGGTCTGCAGTGGCGCGCTGTGGGGGTGGCCAACCGGGAGCAGCGCCCGGCGCGGCTCGGAGATGCCCTGCGCCACCGGATTTCGGTCGAGCGTCGCGGCAGCGTTGAAACCGTAACCGAGAATCGGCCGCAGCATCGCCGCCTCGCCGAAAGTCTCCCAGATATCGATGCGGACCTCATGCGACGGATGGAGCTTGCTGCGCAGCGCGGTTGGCATCTGCGCCTCGAGCACTGGCCCGATCGCTGGAGCGAGCGCCATGGTCGCGAGAAAGGCGGCCCCGGTCGCCGCGAGGATCAGGCGCGGCGCAGCGGCGAAGGCGAGCCGCGCGACGAGCATCACGACGAGCCCGAGCTTGGCCGCTTCACTGTCCGACCCGAAGACCAGGATCGTCACGACGAGCCCGACCAGGCCGGCGAGCGCGCGATCGAACCCACCCCCTTCACGCCAGAGCCGGTAGATCACCGGCACCGCAAGGATCAGGGGCGTGAGTGCGGCGCGGTTGAAATAGAAGCTCTCCTGGCGCCGGTCGAGGGCGAGCCATTTGCGCACCGCGAACTCGGTGAGGAACTCGTAGAAGAGCAGGCAGCTTGCCAGGATCACCGTGATGGCGAGCACGCGCAGGAACTGCCGGGACGGCGCGAAGGCGCCGCTCGCGGCGATCACCAGCCCGGCAGCCGGCGGCAGCATGAACTCACCCCACATCCGCAGGCCGCCCAGGGGCTGGTGGCTCCAACTCGTGCTGACCAAAGCCCAGAGGGCGAACACCAACAGCAGAATGGCGAGCGGCGACGACAAGAGTTTCCGCGCGCGCGCGCGCATCTGCACACCGCCATCCGCTGCGAGGCCGGCGACCATGAAAGCGAGTGCGGCCAGGCACAGGAACAGCGGCGCGGAACGCGTCGCAGCCCACATTGCGAGGGGAATGGCGGCCAGCAGCCCGTGGCCGATAGCGGCGGCGGCGGCAGCCATGCGGCTGTCCATCGCAGGGGAAGAAGCAGGTGCGAACATCGGCCTGCTCTTACGCGATCGCCGGAGCCGGCAACAGGGGGAAGTCTGGCAGCAGCGAAAGACCTTGACTTAAGATTGATCAATCAGGCGCAATTGACCGGGCGGGCGGCGCAATGTCACAGGCAGGCGCCTACAACATATTGCGCGGAACGGCCGCGCGCGGGAGGTAGAACATGCTGACAACCATTCTCAAGCGCGGCGCCGTCACGGCGGTCGCGCTCGCAGGCCTGACGACGGCAGCCTTCGCCCAGCTCGAGCTGAAGATCATGGCTCCGGCCGCCCCCGGCGGCGGCTGGGACGGGACGGCCCGCTCCATGCAGCAGGCCCTGACCGCGTCGGGCATCGCCAAGAGCGTCCAGGTGACCAATGTCACCGGCGCGGGCGGCACGATCGGCCTCGCCCAGCTGATCGGCGCCAAGGGCGACGGCCACCAGCTGATGGTCAACGGCTTCGTGATGGTCGGCGCGATCCTGCTCAACAAGTCGCCGGTCAACCTCTCGCAGGCGACCCCGATCGCGCGCCTGACCGCCGAGGCGCTGGTCATCGTCGTTCCCGCCGACTCGCCGATCAAGACCGCCAAGGACCTCGCCGAGCGCGTCAAGGCCGATCCGGCGAAGGTAACCTGGGCCGGCGGCTCGGCCGGCGGCGCCGACCACATCCTCGCCGCGCTGTTCACCGACGCGGCCGGCGGCGACGCCAAGAAGATCAATTACATCCCGTTCTCGGGTGGCGGCGAGGCGCTGGCCGCCATGCTCGGCGGCCGGGTCACCGCCGGCATCTCCGGCTATGGCGAGTTCGAGGGCCAGATCAAGGCAGGCAAGCTGCGTGTCGTCGGCGTCAGCTCCAGCAAGCGCCTGGAGAACGCGCCGGACGCGCCGACCCTGAAGGAGGGCGGCGTCGATGTCGAGCTGCTCAACTGGCGTTCGGTCGTCGCGCCTCCGGGCCTGACGGACGCGCAGAAGACCACGCTTTCCGGCGCCATCGACAAGATGGTGAAGTCGAAGGAGTGGGCCGAGATTCTGAAGGCTCGCGGCTGGGACGACGCCTATCTCGCCAGCGCCGAGTTCGACGCCTTCCTGAAGGCCGAGACCGTGCGCGTCGAGAAGGTCATGCGCGATGTCGGCCTGGTGAAATAAGGCCATCTGATACAAGCGGGCGGCCCAGTGGCCGCCCGTACTCTTCCCTTTTCGCACACGCTCGACGGCAAAGCCCATGTCCCGAACCATCGACCGCCCTGCCCTCGTCGTCGGGCTCCTCCTCCTGGCCGCGGCGGCGATCGTTGCCTTCGACGCCTCGCGCCAGACGATCACCTCCAATTATGGCGTCGGCCCGACCGCGATGCCCTATGTCGTCTGCGCCGGGCTCGTCGTGCTCGGCCTCGCGCATCTCGTCGTCGCCTTCAAGGAAGGCCTGCCGAAGCCTGAGCCGGCCGATGTGCGGGCGTTGCTCTGGATCGGCGGCGGGCTCGTCGGTCTGATCGCCTGCATCGCGCTCGGCGGCGGCTTCATCATCGCGACCGCGATCCTGTTCGCCTGCACGGCGCGGGGCTTTGGCCGCGATGCGCTGCCGGCCGACATCGCCATCGGTTTCGTCATGGGCAGCGCGATCTACCTGCTCTTCCTCAAGCTCCTGACCTTGGCACTGCCGGCAGGCCCGCTCGAACGTCTCCTCGGCTGAAAGGCGCGCCATAATGGAAACCCTGCTCGCGCTCGCCAACGGCTTCTCCGTCGCCTTCGAGCCCTCCAAGCTGCTGTTCTGCCTGATCGGCGTCTTCCTCGGCACGGCCGTGGGCGTGCTGCCCGGCATCGGCCCGGCGCTGACGGTGGCCCTGCTGCTGCCGGTGACCTTCAAGCTCGATCCGGCCGGCTCGCTGATCATGTTCGCCGGCATCTACTATGGCGGCATGTATGGCGGCTCGACCACCGCGATCCTGCTCAATGCACCCGGCGAGAGCGCCTCGCTGGCGACAGCGCTGGAAGGCTCCAAAATGGCCAAGGCCGGGCGCGGCGGGCCGGCGCTGGCGACGGCGGCGATCGGCTCCTTCGTCGCCGGGCTAATCGCGACGATCGGCCTCGCCTTCCTGGCGCCTTGGCTGGTCGAGCTCGCGATCAAGTTCGGGCCCTGGGACTATTTCGCCCTGATGATCGTCGCCTTCGTCACCGTCTCGGCGACCTTCGGCGACTCGCCGCTGCGCGGCCTGACGAGTCTCTTCCTCGGCATGCTGCTCGGGCTGATCGGCATCGACAAGCTGACCGGACAGGCCCGCCTGACCTTCGGCGTGCCGGAACTGCTCAATGGCGTTGAAGTGACGACGCTGGCGGTCGGCCTGTTCGCGGTCGGCGAGGCCTTCTACGTCGCCTCCAAGCGCTGGCGTGAGCCCGAAGAGATCATTCCGATCAAGGGCTCGCTGTGGATGAACAAGCAGGACTGGAAGCGCTCCTGGGCGCCCTGGCTGCGCGGCACGGCCTATGGCTTCCCGATCGGCGCCCTGCCGGCGGGCGGCGCCGAGGTACCGACCTTCCTGAGCTACTCGACCGAGAAGAAGCTCTGCAAATACCCGGAGGAGTTCGGCAAGGGCGCGATCGAAGGCGTCGCCGGGCCGGAAGCCGCCAACAACGCCTCCGCCGCCGGCACCCTCGTGCCGCTGCTGACGCTCGGCCTGCCGACCTCGGCAACGGCGGCGATCATGCTCGCCGGCTTCCAGCAATATGGGCTCAACCCCGGCCCGCTGCTCTTCGCCGAGAAGCCGGACCTCGTCTGGGGCCTGATCGCCTCGCTCTTCATCGCCAACGTCATGCTGGTGATCCTGAACCTGCCGCTGATCGGGCTCTGGGTCCGGCTTCTGGCGGTGCCGCAGCCCTGGCTCTATGCCGGCATCCTGGTCTTCGCGACCATGGGCACGCTCGCCGTCAATCCTTCCCCGGTCGAACTCGGCATGCTCTTCCTCTTCGGCTATCTCGGCTATCTGATGCGCCGGTACGACTATCCGGTGGCGCCGATGGTGGTCGGGCTGATCCTAGGGCCGATGGCCGAGGCGCAGCTGCGCCGCGCTTTGCAGATCAGCCTCGGCGATCCGATGATCCTGCTCGAGAACCCCGGCTCCGCGACGCTGCTCGGCATCGCCTTCATCGCCCTGGTCGCGCCCTTCGTGATGAAGGGGCTGAACAAGTTCAAGGCTGCCGAGGACTGACGCCAGACGCGCAACCGGCACGTGCAAATGCCGGTTGCGCCTGAACAAATGCGGCGCGACTGTGTTGCGATCTTCACCGGCCCTGCGCGGGCCCGACCGAGGATCGACAATGAGCGACGTAACGCTTTCTCCCACCGCCGCCCCGCCTGCAACCGCCGAGCCCAGCCTGCACCGCGTGATGGGGCCGTGGCTGCTGCTGCTCTTCATCGTCGGCGACATTCTCGGCACCGGCATCTACGCGCTGACCGGGCAGGTCGCCAAACAGGTCGGCGGCGTGGTCTGGCTGCCCTTCCTGATCGCCTTCATCGTCGCGATGATCACGGCGTTCAGCTATCTCGAACTGGTCACCAAGTATCCGCGGGCCGCCGGCGCGGCGCTCTATGCGCATAAGGCTTTCGGCGTCCATTTCATCACCTTCATCGTCGCCTTCGCGGTGATGTGCTCGGGCATCACCTCGGCCTCGACCGCCTCGCGCGCCTTCGCGGCGAACATGTCGAGCGCCTTCGGGCTCGGCCTTTCCGGGGGCATCGGCATTACGCTGCTCGGGCTGGGCTTCATGGCGATCGTCGCGGCGGTGAACTTCCGCGGCGTCGGCGAGAGCGTGAAGGCCAATGTCGTGCTGACCTGCGTCGAGCTGACCGGCCTCCTGATCGTGATCTTCGTCGGCTTGTGGGCGATCGCCGCCGGACAGGGCGATGTCTCGCGGGTGATGCAGTTCAAGCCGGCCGGCGATGGCGGCATGTTCTGGCCGGTGATCGCCGCGACCACCCTCGCCTTCTTCGCGATGGTCGGCTTCGAGGACTCGGTCAACATGGCCGAGGAATGCAAGGAGCCGACGCGGATCTTCCCGAAGGTGCTGCTCGCCGGCCTCGTCATCACCGGCGTAATCTATGTGCTGGTCTCGATCTCGGCGATCACGCTGGTCTCGCCCGAGCAGCTTGGCGAGGGTGAGACGCCGCTGCTCAAGGTGGTCGCGGCCGGCGCGCCGAACTTCCCGATCTGGATCTTCGGCTTCATCACCATGTTCGCGGTCGCCAACAGCGCGCTGATCAACATGCTGATGGCGAGCCGGCTGGTCTACGGCATGAGCCGCGAGCATGTGCTGCCGCCGGTGCTCGGCAAGGTCCATCCGAGCCGGCGCAGCCCCTATGTCGCGATCGCCTTCACGACGCTGCTCGCCTTCGCGCTGATCACCTTCGTCGGCGAGGTCCCTGCGCTCGGCGGCACCACGGCGCTGCTGCTGCTCTGCGTCTTCACGGTCGTCAACATCGCCGTGCTGATCCTGCGCAAGGACCCGGTCGACCACGACCATTTCCGCACCCCGACCATCCTGCCGGTGGCGGGCGCCCTGTTCTGCGCCTTCTTCGCCGGGCCGTGGACCGGTCGCGACCCGGTCCAGTACAAGATCGCCGGCGTGCTGATCGGCATCGGCGTCGTGCTCTGGGTGGTCACGGTGATGGTCAATCGCGCCACGGGCGTGCGCCCGAGCGACCCGACCATGGAGGACATCGGCGGCCACGGGCCGGTGAACTGAAGGCGGCGGCAGAAAGAAAAAAGCCGCCGGCGCGCGAGCACCGGCGGCTTTCATGCGGCAGTGACGCCGCTCAGAGCTGGTGGCCGCGCTTGCGCATCTCGGCATAGAAGCGGTCATAGAGCAGGTTGCTGGTCGCAACGCTCCAGGGCTGCATCACCGTGAAGATCTCATCGATGACCTCAGGCCGGAAGGTGTTGTAGCGCTGGCCGACCGGCGAGTTGAAGAAGGCCGCGACTTCCTTCAGGTCAGGCTCGGTCATCTTACCGGCGAAAGCGCGCGCCGAGGTGTCGACGATCTCGTTGCGCTTGGCCTCGGCATCGTCCTTGAGGCTGGCAAGGATTTCGTCGATGTCCTTCTTCAGCTCGGGCCGCGTCGTGCCGACGCTCTGGCGCACACCGGCGACGAATTCGGTGTAGATCGAGTCGAAGGACTGGGCGAGGCCGGAGGAGACGACCACGTCGCGGGCTGCCTTCAGATGCTCGGGGCTCGGCGCCTGCTGCGCCAGCGCCGGCGCGGCAAGCAGCGCCAGCGAAAGGATCGCGCCGGCAAGGCTGTGACGGATCATGCAGGTTTCCCCTTTATCGAATCGCGGCGCCGGCCGCACCCGCCGCATGAGGCGGCAAATCGTGGCCGGACACACTGTTGGCCGCTCTTAGAACATGTCCAGCCAAAGTGGAAACCACTTTTGCTGCGTGCCTTCGTTGTCGGGACATTGCCGAGAAAGCTGGCGCCAACGTGGCGAGAATCCGGCTTCAGCCGCGCTTGGCCGCCACGTCCCCGTAGACCTGCACGCCAGCTGGCCCCGCGACGAAGGCGGCCGTCGCCAGGCCGATGAACAGGCCGCTCTCGACCACGCCGGGCACCTGATTCAGCAAGGCCGCAAGCCGCTCGGGATTCGCAATGCTGCCGAGATGCGCATCCAGGATGAAATGACCGCCATCGGTCAGCAGCATCGATCCATCCGGCCGCTTGCGCAGAACGAGATCGCCGCTCGCACCGGCAGCGGCGATCGCGGCTGCGGTCGCGCGCCTGGTCGCCTCGAGGCCGAAGGGCACGACCTCGATCGGCAGCGGGAAACGGCCGAGCGTCGCGACCTGCTTGCCGTCATCCGCGATGACGATCATCCGCTGCGAGGCCGCAGCGACGATCTTCTCGCGCAGCAGGGCGGCGCCCCCGCCCTTGATCAGCCGCAGGGCACCGTCGATCTCGTCGGCACCGTCGATGGTGAGGTCGAGCTCCGGCGTCTCGTCGAGCGTCGACATCGGGATGCCGAGGCCGAGCGCCTGCGCCTGCGTCGCCTCCGAAGTCGCGACGCAGAGTACGTCGAGCCCGGCGGCCACCTTCGCACCGAGGCCGTCGACGAAGAGCTTGGCGGTGGAACCCGTGCCGAGGCCAAGCCGCATGCCCGGCTGCACCAGCGCCAGCGCCGCTTCGGCAGCAGCCTTCTTGAGATCATCGCTCATGCGCCGAGCCCGCCGACGAGCATGTACTTCATCTCGACGAACTCATCGATGCCGTGCAGCGAGCCTTCACGGCCGAGGCCGGATTCCTTGACGCCGCCGAAGGGCGCGACCTCGGTGCCGAGCATGGCCGAGTTGATGCCGACCATGCCGTATTCCAGCTCTTCGGCAACGCGGAAGGCGCGGCCGAGATCCCTGGTGTAGAAATAGGCTGCGAGGCCGAAGGGCGTGTCGTTCGCGAGCGCGACGACCTCGTCCTCATTCTTGAAGCTGTAGACGGGCGCGACCGGACCGAAGGTCTCCTCGCGCGTCACCAGCATCTTGGTGGTCACACCCGACAGCACGGTCGGCTCGTAGAAGCTGCGGCCCAGCGCATGGCGCTTACCGCCGGTCACGACCTTGGCCCCGCCCGCCACCGCGTCGGCGACATGGCGCTCGACCTTCTCGACCGCGCGCGCATTGATCAGCGGCCCCTGCACCACGCCGACCTCGACGCCGTTGCCGACCTTCATCCTGGCGACTTCGCCGGCGAACTTCGCCACGAACTCGTCATGGATGCCCTCCTGCACGAAGAGCCGGTTGGTGCAGACGCAGGTCTGGCCCATGTTGCGGAACTTGGCCGCAATCGCGCCCTGAACGGCGGCGTCGACATCGGCATCGTCGAAGACGATGAAGGGCGCGTTGCCGCCGAGCTCGAGCCCGACCTTCTTCACGGTCGAGGCCGCCTGCTGCATCAGGAGCTTGCCGACCGGGGTCGAGCCGGTGAAGCCGATGAAGCGCACCGTCGGATGCGAGGTCATCACGCCACCGATCGCCGCGGCGTCACCGGTGACGACGTTGATCACGCCCTTGGGGAAGCCGGCGCGCTCGGCGAGCTCGACCAGAGCGAGCGCGGTGAGCGGGGTGTCCGGCGCCGGCTTGACCACGAAGGTGCAGCCCGCGGCAAGGCCGGGCGCGCATTTGCGGGTGATCATCGCCGCCGGGAAATTCCAGGGCGTGATCGCGGCGCAGACGCCGACCGGCTGCTTCTGCACGATGATGCGCGAATTCGGAAAAGGCGAGGGAATCGTCTCGCCATAGATGCGCTTGGCTTCCTCGGCGTAGAACTCGACGAAGGAGGCGGCATAGGCGACCTCGCCGCGCGCCTCGGCGAGCGGCTTGCCCTGCTCGGCCGTCATGATCTGCGCCAGGTCCTCCTGGTTCGCCATGATCAGCTCGAACCATTTGCGCAGGATCGTCGAGCGCTCCTTGGCGGACTTCTTGGCCCAGGGCTTGAAGGCGCGCGAAGCCGCCTCGACCGCCGCTGTCGTCTCGTTCGCGCCGAAGCGCGGCACCTTCGCCAGAAGCTCACCGGTCGCGGGATTGTCGACCGCATCGACGCCCTCGCCGATCCAGCTGCCGTCGACATAGCACTGCGAGCGAAGGAGCGCGGGGTCGTTGAGCTTTAGCATGGCAGGCCTCGGACATTGCGGAGGGGATGCCGGCCTCTAGCATGCGCGCACCGGGCTTGCCGACAGCAAAAAGGCCGCATCGCGCGCATGGGCCGCCCGGCGAAGACCGTCCAGCCGGCAAAAGCGCCTGCTATTTCGCCTGCGGCGTGCAGACCACCTTATCGTCGAAGACGTAGCAGATGCTCATTTCGCCGGTGCGGACATTGGCACGGAAGATGCCGCCTTCGCGCTCATGTCGCGACGGCACGAGAACGTAATCGCTCGGCGGCTGAGGCCCCGCCCCCTCGCCGGCCGGGAAGCAGGCGGTGACGCCGATGCCGCCCTCCTTCAGCTGGAACTGGCAGGCGCCAACCTCGCCGGTCGCCTTGTCGACGCGATAGACGCGGTTGAGATCGGTCTGCGGCGCCGGTGCGAATTCGAACGGCGCCGCATGTGCGGGAGCCGCCAGGAACGCCGCAACGAAGCCGGCGAGCGAGAGCGCCCGGCCAAGCCTGCGCTTCGGATTTTCCGAGATCTTCGACACCACTGCGACCCTTCAGACGATTCGTCCGCAGACTACCATGCCGGCCAGCCGGGATGAGCCCGCCAAATTGCCGGGCACGCCAATGTGAGCAGAAACGCGCGGCGCCGCCCGGCTCTTGCCAAGCTGGGGACGAAGGCCTTTAAGCCGAGCAACGCAGCCATAGAGATCGCCATGTCCCTGCCTCCCATCGTCGTTTTCGACCTCGACGGCACGCTCGCCGAAACCGCACCCGACATCATGCGCACGCTCAACGTCATCCTAGAGCGCGAGGGCCTGCCGGCCCTGCCGGTCGAGCGGGCACGCGAACTGGTCGGCGCCGGCGCGCGCGCCCTGATCGAGCGCGGTTTCAAGGTCAGCGGCCGCCCGCTCGGAGCCGAGAAGCTCGAACTGCTGTTCGAGGATTTCCTTTCGATCTACGCCGAGGCCGTCGCGCCCAACAGCTTCGTCCATGACGGCGTCATCGGCGCGCTCGACACGCTCGCCGCAGAGGGCTTCGTCTTCGGCGTCTGCACCAACAAGCCGATCCTGCACACGCGGCTGATCCTCGACCATTTCGCCATCACCGACCGCTTCGCAGCGATCGCCGGGCGCGACAGCTTTCCGTTCTTCAAGCCCGACCCGCGCCATCTGACGCAGACGATCGCCGAGGCCGGCGCCGATCCGCGGCGCGCGGTGATGGTCGGCGATTCGTACACCGATATCGCGACCGCCCGCGCCGCCGGGCTGCCGGTGATCTGCGTGCCCTTCGGCTACACCGACGTGCCGATCGAGAGCCTGTCGCCCGATCTGGTGATCCAGCACTTCAGCGAATTGCCGAAGGCGGTGCGCCAGCTGACCGGCGGTGAACCGGCACTCGCTGAGCGTTCTTGACGGCGCAGCCGCGCCCCACTAGGAACAGCGCGGTCCGGGCGGCTAGCTCAGCGGTAGAGCACTCCCTTCACACGGGAGGGGTCACAGGTTCGATCCCTGTGCCGCCCACCATTACCTTCCCAAGCCGATAGAATTTGCCGCGCATGGCGGCATCGCGCTGGTTCGGCCTCGGGCCAGCCCGACGTTGCCGCAGACGAGACACGCCTTTGGCTGGGAACAATCACTGACGGCGATTCGTTTCAGCATGGTGCCTTGGCGCCCGAGGCGGCGACGACGCCCGTGAGGCATTAGCGGAAGATTTACTGCAGGGCGCCCATGATCGCCTTCGGCGTTGGCGCTCGAGTGACCCATGATCTATTTCGGAATCATCTGCCTGGCTTCGCTGGCCATCTTCGTCGAGATGGCAGATCGCGCGCCCGAGCTCCCGTGGCACGACTGATCGACCCGTCGCGACCCAACCAGGTCTGCCAAATCCAATAGCGCCGGAAAGCAGCGACCGCCCGGTCGGGCAAGGCCACTTTTCGTAGCCAACCGCCCCCGCCGCAAGGCCGGGCAATGTTCCAGCAAGCCGACGCGCCGACCACTCCGCCGGGATCTCCCGTGGAGCTCGGATCATGCGATTCGGAAATCAACCCTCTGCGGCCTTCGCCGGCCGCGCCCTGCACGCCTATCTCGACTTCGTCCAGCGGACGACGCGCTTCAAGCCGGCGATCCCCGGCGCCAGGCCCTGGGAGCGCAGCCGCGAGCCCTTCATCGCCCTGACCTGGCACGGCCAGCAGATGCTGAGCCTCGCCGCGCTCGACGGCGCAGCACAAGTCGCGGTCCTGACCTCGCTGCACTTCGACGGAACCGTGGTGGCCTCGGTGGTGGAGCGAGCCGGCTTTCGCGTCATCCGCGGCTCGGGCACCCAGAGCCGCCCGAAGATCATGGCCAAGCGGGCCATTCCCGCCTTCTTCGAGATGCGCGAGGCGCTGCGCGACGGAACCAGCCTGCTGCTTACCGCCGATGTGCCGAAGGTCGCGCGCATCGCCGGCAAGGGGGCGGTCCAGCTCGCGCGCTCGACGGGCCGGCCGATCTATCTGTTCGCGGCGGTAACGAGCGCGCGCCTCGACCTAGACAATTGGGACAGGGCCAGCATCGCCCTGCCCTTTGGCCGCGGCTGCATCCTCTGGTCGGAGCCGCTCTTCGTTCGCAGATCGGCCGACGAGCGCGAAATGGGCCTGATCGCACTCGATATTTCGAGTCAGCTCGACGAATTGCACGCCACGGCGCACCGCCTTCTCGAGCGGCGCTGACCCGGCTTGCCCTTCCTACCCTGGTCGGTCCGGCGCTCTTCAGCGGCCGGGCGGCGCGCAGTCGGCCGGCGTGGCGCAGATCCTGCCGGGCGGACGCAGCTGTTGCGGCGCCTCGCTCGGCGCGATGACGATGCGGCTGAGGTCGCCGGAGAAGCGCAGGCCGAGCCCGGAGGAGATCAGCACGATCCGGGCCCGCGGCGATGCCAGGATCGTCGCATTGGCACCGGCGAGGAAATGGGCGCTGCCGCCGATGCTGGCATAGGTGCCGAAGACATCCTCGCGCCGGTCGAGACCATAGACCAGCATGATCACCCGGCCGTAATCGGCGCCGAGGCCGATGCCGACGGAGAGCGCCGACCAGCTCACGGGAACCGGGACGCCATCCGAGAAACGCAATTCGCCGCTGCCATGCCGCCCGCCGATCACGAAGGAGCCGCTGAGCTCGCCGCCGACGATATAGGCGTTGGGTTCGCCGAAGAGCGCGAGCGAGCGCTCGATCGGGATGCTGACCGTCTTGGAGGTGGTGTCGAACACCGTCTCGACCAGCCGAAAGATGTCCTGCCGCGAAGTCGTCGGCAATTGGCCAGCCCGGACATCCCGATCCGTCACTACAAGCTGCGCCAGCACGAGGCCCGGAGCGAGAGCCAGCAGCGCAACCAGCAGGCAACGCAGCGCAGGCCAATTCCGGCGGACACGTAGCGCAGGCATCAGGCCGGCAGCTCCAGGAGAGAGTTGAACGGCAATGGCGATACGGTCCATGCAGAAAGCGGAAGGGACGAGTGCCCGGCTCCGCAACCCATAGCCCGATCGAGGTTCCGTGACGACCCGCAACGCCGCCTCGATCTTGCTTCGGCCCCGGCCGACAGCACTGCCGGCCATGGCCGGCTTCGATCTTCTCCAGCATAGTGGCGCCGATTAGTCATGACATCGCTGTCACGCGCCCTCACCATCCGCCTGTCGCTTCTTGGCATCGTCCTGCTCACCGCCTTCGTCGGCGCCGTTTGTGCCTTCGCCCTGATCACCGAGGATCCGGCGGCCCTGCGCAACGACGTCACCTCCCAGATCATCCAGCAAGGCGTGAGCCAGCCAGCCGGCAAAGCCTTGCAGGTCGAAAAGACCGCGGGCCTGCTCCAGATCGAGCGCAATAGCCCCGGCCTCTGGTACCTGGTCTCCGACGGACGTTCGGTCGTCGAGTATGCGCCAGAATTGCGGCCGGGGCTGCCGATCGACATCCGGCTCGACGGCCCGACCATTGCCGCTCAGATGCGGGTCGGCGGCGACAACGCCCTCGCCTTCGATGTGATCGAGAAGGATGGCAACCGCATCATCGTCGCGACCGGCGGCGGCCGCCCGGGCTGGGACCTGATCCTCGGCTACTTTCTGTGGGCGATGGCCTGGCCTACTCTGGCGATCTCGGTGATTTTCGGCCTGCTGATCGCAGGCGCCATCGCGATGTCGGTGTCCTACATCAGTGAGCGACTACACAGCGCGGCGGAAGCCGCGGCCCGAATCGACCCGAAGGCGCCGCGCGGCCTGCTGCCGACCGAGGAGACGCCGGCCGAGCTGATGCCGCTGACGACCGCGCTGAACGCCGCGCTCGACCAGATCGCCGGCAATATGGAGACGCAGCGACGCTTCATGAACAATGTCGCGCATGAGCTGCGCACCCCGCTGACCGTGATGCGCGGCCGGGTCGACGCGCTGCCGAACGACCAGATGCGGCTGGCTCTCACCACCGATATCAGCCGGCTGACCACCATCGTCTCGTCGATGCTGCAGCTCGCCCGCCTGCACAGCAGCGAGCTCCCCTTCGAACCGCTTCAGCTAAACGCGATCGCCCGTGCGGTGCTGGCCGACCTGGCGCCGCTGATTCTCGACAATGGCGCCGATGTCGCGCTGGAAGAGGAAGGCGAGCGGCGGGCGCTGATCGAGGCCAATGAACCGACGGTGCGCGCGGCCATCGCCAATCTCGTCGACAACGCGCTGCGCCATGCCAAGGCGAAGTCGACGATCATGGTCAAGGTGATCGACGGTGCGGTGATCGAGGTCGCCGATGACGGGATCGGCATCGCGGCTTCCGACCGCCCGCAGATGACCGAGCCGTTCAACCGGATGTCGCCGAACTCGACCGGCGCCGGACTCGGCCTGACCATCGTGCGCGACATCATGGCCGCCCATGGCGGCACGCTGACCATTCTCGGCAGGCCGGGCGGCGGCACCGTGATGCGCCTCGTCTTCCCGCCGCAGGAGACGCGTGCCTGAGGCCGCTGATACGTTCCGCGTCCGGCAAAAGCGCCATCCCGGCCGCTACGACGTTGAGCGGCGCTACGGGACCTGTCCCAAGTGAAGGCTGGCTCGGATCGAGATCCGAACTCAGCCGGCGGCGTCGGAGACCCGCAACATGTAGCCGATGCCGCGCAGCGAGGTGATCTCGACCCGGGCGCCGGCATCCCTGAGCTTGCGCCGCAGCCGCGAGATCTGTGCCTCCAGCGTGTTGGATTCGATCAGATCGTCGAAGCCGTAGACCGCCTCGATCAGGACGTCGCGGGTGACGACCCGGCCGACGCGCTGAACCAGCGCCTCGAGGATCAAGGTCTCGCGTCGACGCAGATCGAGCATCTCCGAATCGACGGACGCACAGCGGCCCTCGAGATCGAGCGAGAGATTACCCGCCGTGATCACCAGCGAGCGTTTGGGGTGGCGGCGGCGCATGATGACCCGCAGCCGCGCCAGCAATTCCTCCGGCTCGAAGGGCTTGATGAGATAGTCGTCGGCGCCGCCGTTCAGCCCCTCGATGACGTCAGCCTTGGCGTCGCGGGCTGTCAGGACCAGGAAGGCCGGCCGCGTCTCGGCCGTGCTGAGCGCCTTGACGATCGACAGGCCGTCGCCATCGGGCAGGCGCCGGTCGACGATGGCGATGTCGAAGGGCGTCGAGCGCAGGGCGGCGAGCGCCGCATCGACCGTCGTCGTGCGATCGGCGATGAGGCCGGCATTGGTGAGGAGGGAAGAGAGGAAGGCCATCAGCTGTGGCTCATCCTCGACGATCAGGGCGCGCATGAGAGAGAATCGGATCAGGGGTGCACGGATGAAACGTGATGCCGGAATAGGGGCGATGTATCCAGACGCATCACGCTCCATCCATGCCTGGGAACGGCCGCAGGCGCCGGCGCCGAACTGGTCACATCGACCTGATCGGTGAGCCGGCCGCTCGCTTCTGGACAGTGCCTCTTCGCAGATCGGCTTGCGCTGCAAGCCGGCAGAAAGGTCTTCCAGGGCCGCAAGATGATCCGGGCCGTCTCCGGCCCGGAAACTCAAGCACTCAGAACCGGTAGTTCAGACCGGTCTTGATGAGATGCTCGTTGACACCGACGCGGGTGCGGCCGGCACCCAGCTGGAAGTTCTGCTTGCCGAGCGAGACGTAGTTGTACTCGATCTTGGCGGAGAGATTGTCGGTGATGCCGTATTCGGCGCCGGCGCCGACGACATAGCCGAGCTTGCTCTTGTCCTTCGAGATCGGGCCGTTGCTGGCCTTCAGGCTGCCATAGGCGGCGCCGGCGAGGCCGTAGACCAGCACGCGGTCGAAGGCGACGCCGGCGCGAGCCTTCAAGGTACTGACGTAGCGCATGTCAGCACTGGTGCCGACGGTGCGCTTGGAGCCCTGGCCGATGCCGTTGATCGAGATGTCGGCCTCGAGACCGGTGACGAGACGGCCTGACTGCACGGTGTAGCCGATCTGGCCGCCGAACAGGGCCTCGTTGCGGCTCTTGCGGGCGACGCCCTGGAAGCGGTCGAAAGCGGCGCCGGCGTGGGCACCGACATAGACACCGTTCCAGTTATAGGTCCGCGGCTGGGAATAGGCCGGCTGCCATTGCTGGACGGGCACGCGACGATCGGCCGCCATAGCGGGAACTGCGAGCAGGGCCAGCAGGCCGACCATCGGGATGAGACGTTTCATCGAAGACTCCTTGCAGCGGCTCGCTCGCCGCCGACGCATCTGCCTTGCGACCCTCATGTCCGGGCATCGGACCGGGTCGACGCGGTGCAGATTGCGGGCGAAGATTACGGCAAGGTTGCCCGTCCTACGGGCCCCCGCGGCAAGGCAGGCTTCTCCGAGATCTGGGTTGGAGGGGGGACGAGAGCGCGCGAGCGGCGGGCGCTCAGTTCCGGGCGCTGCGCACGGGAAGCGCCCCCGAATCTCCGGCGCCGGCCGCGCGCTCGGCTAGCGGCGCGGTCGCCAGGAACTGCTCGATCGCAAGCTGGGTGATGTCGCCGGAATGGCCGGAACGGTGCAGGCCGAGGATCAGGCGTGCGAGCCATTCGCGGTGCGGGTTCTCGAAGGGGCCGTCGATCGGCGCGACGTGCTGCCACGCCTCGTGAAAGACGCTACCCAGAGCGGCGAGCTCTTCGGGCCCGGCATTGAATTGGCACGCAGACATGGCGAGCTTCCCGGCTTATCCCGGAGCGGAACAGAGCCCGCCCGGCCTTGCAATCGGAAATTGCCCCTCGCCGCAGTTCTATGGGAACGATCGGTTAACGACAATCCGAAAAGCCATCACAGGCTGCGCACGATTTCGCGCGGATGAAGCGCCGCGAAAGCGCGGGCCGAATCACGAAACGCCATCCAGGCGGACCGCAGTTCGGTGTCGGCGCGGTGCGCTGCGGGAAGAAGAGGACGGGTGCGCTCGTCGACCGCCGCATCCGGGTCTATGCGTGCCGAGCGACAGAGTGCGCGCGCAATCCTGATGATGCGCTGTTCCTCATTGTCGTCGGGAATCATGGTCGACCGGCCTCTTTTCACCGCCAAGCGGGCGGCGGGACGAGAACGCGCGACGACCGGTGCGGTTCCATGATCTGACGCCTCGCTTTCGCCGGAAAAGCGCCCAGATCGCCCCAAGCGGAACTCGAACGGCTGGGCTCTGTTGCAGTGCCGCAACGGACCTACCCAAAGGAGAGAGGGTCGCGCCGATGTGAATGTCGATCGATTGCGCCAGGCAGGCGTTGCTGTCAGAAACTTGGGGAATTGTTGACTTTTTTGCGTCAGCTTTTCCTTCCGCGCCACCGCTCACTTCCTGTTTGAGGCTACAATGACCCGTTTCTTCAATCTGGCACTGATCGCCGGCGTGTGCCTTTCGGCCAGCGCGACCGTCGCCGTCGCCGAGATCGACCCGCTGACCCGCCAGCCGCTGATCCAGTATGTCGATCCGGCTAAGGCGCAGGCGACCGCCATCCCGCGTGAGATCGTTTCCTATTCCACCAATCAGCGCCCCGGCACCATCGTCATCAACACTGCCGAGCGCCGCCTCTATTACGTCCTGCCCGACGGCAAGGCCGTCCGCTACGGCGTCGGCGTCGGCCGCCCCGGCTTCGACTGGGCCGGCGTGCAGACTGTCTCGCGCAAGACCGAGTGGCCGACCTGGACGCCGCCAGCGCAGATGCTGAAGCGCCGCCCCGACCTGCCGCGCTTCATGCCGGGCGGCCCGGAGAACCCGATGGGCGCCCGCGCGCTCTATCTCGGCTCGACGCTTTACCGCATCCATGGCTCGAACGAGCCGGAGACGATCGGCCAGGCTGTGTCCTCGGGCTGCATCCGCATGCTGAACGACGACGTGATCGATCTCTACGAGCGCGCCAAGGTCGGCACCCGGGTCGTCGTCGCCCGCTGAGCGGCAACCCCTCTCATCTTACGGAAAGGCCGGCCTCGCGCCGGCCTTTCTTCGTTGCGGCGGTCGGAGCTGGCCCGTTCCCGCGGCGCTACTGACCAAGCGCCTCAAGCGGGCGCTTCTGCTTCCAGCACAGGCACCACGTCGGAGCTGTGCCGACGCGCGAAGACTCGCGGCGAACAGCCGACCCGCTTGCGAAAGGCCGTGCTGAAGGCGCTGGCCGAGTCGTAGCCGACGGTTTCCGCCAGCCGGTCGAGCGATTTCACGCCCCGGCTGAGGGCGTCGCGGGCGAGCGCCATGCGCCAGCGCATGAGATAGTCGATCGGCGCGCAGCCAACGGCCTCCGTGAACCGGGCCGCGAAGGTCGAGCGCGACATGCCGGCGAGGCTTGCGAGCCCGGCGACCGTCCAGCCCGCCGCGACGTCAGCGTGAATGGCGCGCAGGACCCTGGCGAGAGCCGGCTCGCCCAATCCTGCCAGAAGGCCGGCTGGCAGCTCACCCTGCTCTGGGACCCGTGCCCGGAGGCACTCGACCAGCATGACCTCAAGCAGGCGGCTCAGGATCATGTCGCGACCGGGCCGATCGGCCTCGCACTCCTCCCTGATCAGCCCGGCAATACCGGCCATCCTTCCGGTCAGCCCTTCGGCCGCACGGATATGGATCATCTCCGGGAGGAGCGCGAGCAGCAGCCCGGCATTGGCCGGCTCGATCTGGAAGGCGCCGCCGAGCATCGCGAAATCGGGCTCGCCCTCGCGCTCGCCATGTCTGACGGCCTCGTGCGACGGCGCTGCCGGGCGGCAGGCCATCCCGGGCTCGCTGGACAGCGAGAAGGCGGGCGTCGCCGGCAGGAGCAGGAAATCGCCCTCACCGAGTCGCAGCGGCGCGCCATCGCCGAGCGCGAGCCAGCAATGCCCGGCGAGCACGAGCGCGAAGCCCGGCTGCCCATAGGCTGCATAGCGCACGCCCCAGGCGCCGCGGCCGGTAATCGGCTTCGACACCGCAGTGTGCGGACGCAGCAGGGCGACGATCTCGCTGAGCGGATCCATTCTGGACGATCCATAACTCTTTCCGGCGATCTGATTATAGATCGTCGCGAGGCACTGTCTATTGAATGGGGTGCAGAAAATGGAGATCTGAATGACCGAGACAGTCCTCATCACCGGCACTTCGTCAGGCTATGGCAAGGCGACGGCCGAACATTTCCTCAGCCGCGGCTGGAATGTGCTGGCGACGATGCGACGCCCCGATCCCGGCCTGTTCGGCGCGCGCACCGAGCGGCTGAAAGTGCTTCCGCTCGACGTGACGGACCAGCGCAGCATCGATGCTGCAATCGCCGAGGGAGTCGCCGCCTTCGGCGCCATCGACGTGCTGGTCAACAATGCCGGGATCGGCATGGCCTCGATCGTCGAAGCGACGCCGGATGCGACGATCCGCGAGGTGTTCGAGACCAACACCTTCGGTGTCTTCGCGACCTGCCGGGCCATCATCCCGCAGATGCGCCGGCAGGGTGGCGGGCGGATCGTCAACGTCACCTCGAGCACCACCATCGGGGTGATGCCGCTGGTCGCGGTCTATGCCGCCAGCAAATGCGCCGTCGAAGGCTTCACGGAATCGCTCGCCTATGAGCTCGAGGGTTTTGGCATCAAGGCGAGGCTGGTCGAGCCCGGCTATGCTCCGACCACCAGCTTCACCGCCAATGGCGCCGAGCGCATGCAGGGCCTGATGCCGAAGGATTACGGCGCCTTCATCCAGTCTTGCTTCGGCAAGATGGCGAATTATCCGACCGCCTACTGCGCCGAAGCGGAGGTCGCGGAGGCCGTGTTCCGGGCAGCGACGGAGGATGGGCCGCAGTTGCGCTATCCGGCAGGCCCGGACAGCAAGCTGTTGGCGCAGCTGCGCTGGTCGACCTCGGAGGAGCATTATCTCGGCAGGATGCGGGAGATGTTCGGCCCCGCCCCCTCCCCCTGATGGAGCCTGCGGCTCAGCCCCGCCGCAGCCGCTCCCGCGAGAGGCCCTTCGCCGCGAGCTCGTCGAGATAGGCCTGGAGCTTGGCTTCGCCATCGCGGCCGAGCTCGCGCAGATAGTCCCAGCCATAGATGCCGGTGTCGTGCATGTCGTCGAAGGTCAGGCGCACGGCATAGTGACCGACCGGCTCGACCTTGAGGATTTCGACCTCGCGCTTGCCGGGCACGGTCTGCTTCTGGGTCGGGCCATGGCCCTGGACCTCGGCCGAGGGGCTCTCGACGCGCAGCAACTCGGCGGAGAGGCCGAAGCTCTCCCCGTCATCGAAGGAGACATGCAGGGTCCGCCGGTCCTTGGACAGGCGTATTTCGGTCGGCCAGGCTGACATCTTCGTCTTTCACCAAGGTGATGTGGCGTTTGCAGCTATTGACGCCGGCCGTACCGGTGCCAATCTCTTTCCTTGTTATAATGATGCGGCTGCCACCACGCACGTGCGAGCAGCGCTTGGTGGAAACGCTGGCGAGACGAAACCAGAGTGCTGATCAATTCCCATATGCCGCTGACGCGTGCGCCGCTGGTCGATCCGTTCGGGCGCGACATCTCCTATCTGCGCATCTCGGTGACGGATCGCTGCGATTTCCGCTGCGTCTATTGCATGTCGGAGGACATGGCCTTCCTGCCGAAGCGCGACCTCCTGACGCTGGAAGAGATCGACCGGGTCGCCACCGCCTTCGTCTCGCGCGGCACGCGGAAACTGCGCATCACCGGCGGCGAGCCGCTGGTCCGGCGCGAGATCATGAACCTGTTCCGCTCGCTCTCGCGCCACCTGACCTCCGGCGCGCTCGACGAGCTGACGCTGACCACCAACGGCTCGCAGCTTTCCCGCTATGCGCAGGAGCTTGCGGATTGCGGGGTGCGGCGGGTCAACGTCTCGCTCGATACGCTGGATCCAGAGAAATTCCGCAAGATCACGCGCTGGGGCGACCTTTCGAAGGTCTTGGCCGGCATCGAGGCAGCACGGACGGCGGGTCTGCGCGTCAAGATCAACGCGGTTGCGCTGAAGGGCGTCAACGAGGACGAGATCGAGGGGCTGATGCAATGGGCCCACGGGCTCGGCATGGACCTGACCCTGATCGAGGTGATGCCCCTCGGCGAGATCGAGCCGGCGCGGCTCGACCAGTTTCTGCCGCTCTCGGTGGTGCGCGCCCGGCTGATGGACCGCTACACGCTTGTCGACGATCCCTACCGGACCGGCGGGCCGGCCCGCTACGTCAAGGTCGCGGAAACCGGCGGGCTGGTCGGCTTCATCACGCCGATGACCCATAATTTCTGCGAGAGCTGCAACCGCGTCCGCCTGACCTGCACCGGCACGCTCTACATGTGCCTGGGACAGGAGGATGCCGCGGATCTGCGCGCACCGATCCGCGCCTCCGCCGACGACGCCCTGCTCTACCGGGCGATGGAAGAGGCGATTTCGCGCAAGCCCAAGGGTCACGACTTCGTCATCGACCGCCGCCGCCCGCGCGCCGCGGTGGGCCGGCATATGAGCGTGACCGGCGGCTGAGGACGCAACCAGCCGCTGCGGCACTCAGCGACCCCGCAATGCGCGCACGATGTTCACAGCCCGCCGGAGAGCGGTCACGGCAGCGCCCACGGCTATCAGCCAGAGCGCGATGACCAGCACCTGGTTCTGACCGCGCCAGAGCGGCTCGAGCAGCGACAGCAGCGCTGCAGCCGTGATCGTCGCCATGCGGTGCTGCTTGGCCATCGGACCGGAAAAATCGGCCGGCAGCCCGCAATTGCGGCCGAGCTCGCGGGTATAGGCGGTCAGCACGGCAAAAGCGGCCGCCGCCCAGCCCAGGGCCGGGGCTCCGATCCCATAGCCGACGCCGGTAAGGATCAGGATATCGGCGATCCGGTCGGGAAACTCGTTCCAGAACGGGCCGTCGGCCTCCTGCTTGCCGCCTTCGATCGCGACCATGCCGTCGAAGAGATTGCAGAGTAGCCTGAGCTGGCAGAAGAGGGCCGCGACGAGCAGGAGCGCAGCGCGCGGTCCGGAAACCGCGCTGCCCGCGAGCCAGAAGGCCGCGCCGGCGACGGCCGCCATCGCCATGCTCGCCATCGAGATCTGGTTCGGCGTGATGCCGCTGGCGCTCAGCCGGCGCGCAATCCCCCGGGCCCAGCTGGTTTCGCGGCTCGCGAGTGGGCGTCGATCGTCACTCTGCGCCATGGTTCATCGCCCTCCTGCTCCGCCACAGCGAGAAATTGTAGAGCGCCGCATAGCTGGTCGCGACGGTGAGGGGCACGGCGATCGTCCTCGCGATCTCGGGCGTGCCGCCGATCGTGTGGATGACGGTCAAGACGCTCGCGGAGACCACACCCGCGATCACCGGCGGCGCCAGTAGCGCGGCCAGGCCAGTGAAGCGGCTGGCGAGATGCTCGATGCCCCGCTTCAGCAGCAAGGTGATGAGAGCGGACAGTGTGCCTTGGATCAGCCCGGCGAGAAGCGGCGCCGGCATCGGATGGGCGCGATTGGCGAAAACCGCCCAGCTGCCCATGGCGAGGAAAGCGAAGCCTACATGGACGATGCTGCTTCGCATCAGGCGTGCGAGCGGCGGGCTCATGTCGCCGACCAGCCATAGCGGACGAGATGGAAGAAGATCGGGGCGGAGAACACCACCGAATCGAGTCGGTCGAGGAAGCCGCCATGGCCGGCGATCAGGTGGCCCCAGTCCTTGATGCCGCGATCGCGCTTGATCGCCGACATGACGAGGCCGCCGAAGAAGCCCATCAGCACGATGACCAGCGCCAGGAACGCCGCCTGCAGCGGCGTGAACGGCGTCATCCAGGACAGGGCGGCGCCGACCGCCGTCGCGCTGAGCGCGCCGCCGACGAAGCCCTCAACCGTCTTCGATGGCGACAGCCTCGGCGCGATCTTGGTGCGACCGAGCAGCTTGCCCCAGACGTACTGCAGCACGTCGCTGATTTGCACGACGATGACGAGGAAGGCGATCAGCAGGACGTTGCGGCCCTGAAAACCGGGGATGTCGAGGCTGAGCAGCGCGGGCACATGCGAGATGCAGAAGACGCAGATCATCAGCGCCCACTGCACCTCGGCGATGCGCACGAGGAAATGCTCGGTGTCGCCGCGCAGCGAGGCGATGATCGGCATCAGCAGGAAGGCGTAGACCGGGATGAAGATCGAGTAGAGCCCGTACCAGTCGATCCAGATCAGATAATACTGCACCGGCAGCACGACGAAGAAGCCGGCGGCGAGTGCCCAATGATCGGCGCGGCGGGTGTCGGTCAGCGTGATGAATTCGCGCAAGGCCGCGAAGGAGCAGAAGCCGAAGAGCAGCGTCACGCCGGTCTTGCCGCCGATCAGCGCCAAGCCCATCAGCACGATCATGATCCACCAGGCGCGGATGCGGTCGTTCAGGTTCTCGACCACGGCATTCGAACCATCGGGCGACAGCCGGCGCTGCAGCACGTAGCCGATCGCGGATGCCACGATCAGGACGCCGAGCAGGCCGGCCAGTACGGCGAGAAGATCGGGATGCGGCATCGTCATGGCGCGCTCGCCTTCGGTGACAGAGCGAGCAGCGCCGCTTCAGCCCGCGTCAGGAAATCCTGCTTCGTTTCGGCCTCGGCAAGAGCAAGCGCCGCGCCGAAGCTGACGGTGCAGACCAATGGGACCGGCACGAACTCACCCTTCGGCATGACGCGGTTGAGATTGTCGATCCAGACCGGAACGAGGGCGACGTTCGGGCGCGCTTGCGCGAGATGGAACAGCCCACTCTTGAACGGCAGCAGAGGCGCGTCCGTCGTGTTGCGCGTCCCTTCCGGGAACACGATGAGGGACGAACCGGCGTCGAGCGCGTCGGTCATCTGGCCGATCGGATCAGTCGTTCGGGTGGCTTGGTTCCGATCGATCAGGACGGCGTTGAAGACATCGCGGCCGATGAAGCGCCGCAGGCCGCTCTTCAGCCAGTAATCGCTTCCTGCGACCGGCCGGGTCGCGAAGCGCAGGCGGCGCGGCAGCACGGTCCAGATCAGGACGAAATCGCCATGGCTGGCATGGTTGGCGAAATAGATCCGCTGCTCGTCGGTCGGTGCGACGCCGTCCCATCGTCCGCGCACCGCCGTGATGAAGCGGGCAAAGAACAGAATGAACGCCCCCGCCAAACTTATTCCTGCTTCGCGCATTCCCCGTACCCGATTGCCGCCCTGCCGGTGACGTAGCGTTGATCTCGAACCCTACCGCCATTGCAGCGGTCTGAGGCAAATTCGAAAGCCTGCAACCCTGCGCCTCATCTGCACCGCTCTCGATGTGCCTCGGCCGCGGAACACGCCGCGATCTGAGCTCCCCGATCGGCGCCTTGCGCCGACGCCGCCTCTGCTATGCCAAGCGAGGAAAGAAGCGATCTCGCGCAGGCCCAGGGAGCGGGGTCTCGCGATCGACTAGCTCCGCCCACCTATGGCCGCATCCGCCGGCATAAGAGCATGGCCGGGCTGAGGAGCTGGCCGGTCCCGAGCCACCTCGGGTCGCGATACTCTTACAGTATTCGCCAGTATCGAAGTCATCGAAGTTGTTCTAATGTGCGGTATCGGGGCCGCTGCGTCCCGATATGCCTGACTGCCAAGAACGAGCCTGAATCGGCGCCCCACAGCGTCGGATAGCAGCAAAACGCACACTGACCGCGGCGCCAGCCGAGCGGCCCGGAGACATGACGGTCAATGGCGCGTAACCTTGCGCCATCGATAGGAAGTCCAGCCGTGACAGATGTCGACAGGCCCAAAGCCGGGTTTTGCCGACACCGACCCCGCATGCCTGCACGAAGACAGTCGATGGAGGTGGATATGAAGCTCCCGATCGCATTATCAGCATTGGCAATCGCATTCATCGGCATGGGCACAGAAGACGCCAGCGCGGTCGTCTACTGCACTTATGTCGGCTATCCCGTCGGCTGCGTCGCCCGGCCCGGCGTGGCCCTCGCCCCACGGCCGGTGGCGCGCGCCGTCGCGACGCCCGGCGTCGGCGCCCCGGGCGTCGGCGTGAGGCCGGGAACCCCGATGAATCGCGGCGGACCGGTCAATCGGGCCGGCAGGCGCTGAAGGCATCTGCTCCGCGGCAGCTGCGGAGCAGCGCCTCCTCTTTGCATTTTTAAAAACCGGCCACGACCATTCCGGCTGAGCGGCGCCGAAGGGGCACGCGCTCGCGCAAAGATCCGATCGAGGGGCAGATCGATGGACAGGAAGGCGCCAGAAACCGGCAAGGCGCTCCCGGCCTCGACCATCATCGACACGGCGATCCGGGTCGGGCTCGTGGCCATCCTGGCCTATGCCGGCGCCCGCATCATCCTTCCCTTCGTCTTTCTCCTGATCTGGTCGGTGATCCTGTCCGTGATGCTGTATCCGCTGCATCGCCGGCTGGCACTGCGGCTCGGCAACCGTGGATCGGCCCTGCTGATCGGCCTGCTCGGCGTCACGCTGTTGCTGGGGCCGACGGCGCTCATGGTGACGTCGCTGGCGACCTGGCTCTACGCGCTGATCTCGAACCTGCAGGGCCAGAACCTGACGTTTCCGCCGCCGCCGCTCTGGCTCGACAGCGTGCCCGCGATCGGCGCGAAACTGGCGGAGAACTGGACGCTCATCGCCTCCAACCTGCCGGCTGCCCTGGCAAAATACGGCCACCTGCTGACCGGCCCGCTTGCCTGGCTGGGCTCGTTCGCAGGCCGGCTGGTAATCGGGGAACTGTCGTTCATCGTTTCATTCGCGATCGCCGCCGTCCTTCTCGCCTATGGTGTGGATGCCGCCGCCCTGGTCCGGCGGATCCTGCTGCGCATCACGGGAAGCCAGGAACGGACGGAGCGATTGGCGAGCCTGACAGCGGCGACGATCCGCGGCGTCGGTCTCGGCGTGGTCGGCGTCGCCCTGATCCAGTCGCTGCTGCTGGGGCTCGGTTTCTTCGCCATCGGGCTTCAGGCGGCCGGCCCCCTGACGCTCGTCGCACTGCTGCTCGGCATCATCCAGATTCCGCTGATCCTGCTGACATTGCCGGTCGTCGCCTATGTCTTCTTTACCGAAGCGACGCAGACCGCGGTGATCTTCCTGATCTGGAATGCCCTCGCCGGGCTCAGCGACAATGTTCTCAGGCCGCTGATGCTCGGCCGGGGACTGGAAGTCCCGATGCCGATCATCCTGTTCGGGGTCATCGGCGGCATGATCGCCGAGGGGCTGCTCGGCCTGTTCGTCGGCCCCGTCCTGCTCGCCGTCAGCTATGTGCTGCTGCTCGAATGGCTCGAACAGCGCCCGACCTGACGCATCCGGAGCGCCCCTTCAAGCCATCGGATCCGCGGCATGCTCCAGCCGCCTTCGCCGCAAAGGCTCTATGACCGCAGCTCGGTCCGCAATTCCCGAACACCGCGACCAAGCCGGCGCCGCAGCAGGGTCCGCAAGGTCGCGGAATCGGCATAGCCGACCTCGCCCGCAATCTTCTCGAGATCCTGCCCGATAGAGACGAGATGCTGGGCCCGCTCGACCCGCATGTCCTGGAAGAAGGCGAGCGGCGATTTTCCGAGCACGGCTTCCGTACGACGCTGCAAGGTCCGGGTGCTGACCGCCAATGCGCTCGCCGCCTCCTGAAGCGAGAAGCCGGAGGCGAGATTGTCGCGAGCCCAGCGCTCGAAGCGTTCGATCAGCGGGTCCGCATGGGCGAGATGATCCGGAATGATATAGCGGGCCTGGGAGGACCGCCGGTCGATCAGCATGAAGCGCGCGACGAGCGCAGCCATCTGGGGGCTCGCCTGGCGCACGAGCCATAGCGCCAGATCGAGATGGCCCATCATGGCCCCAGCCGTGATCACACGCTCGGATGCGATGACCATCCGTGAATCGTCCAGCCTCACATCCGGATAGCGCCTGCGGAACAAGGGCGCGAGCGACCAGGTCGTCGTCGCCTCCCGGCCATCGAGCAGGCCGGCCTCCGCCAGCAGGAACGTGCCGATGCAGGCACCTGCCATCCCCACTCCGTCCGCGTGCCAGGTGTGCAGCTGGGCGAGGCCCTCGACGACGTCCGGCCGCCCCAAGGCATCGACCAGCCGGTCCGGCTGCTTGGCGTTCAAGGCCGGCACGATCACCCAATCCGGCCTGCGCACCGAAGCCGCCGCCTCGACGGTCGCGGCGAGGCCGATCGCGGTTCGGATCTGGGGCCGTACCCCGACTAGCTTCACATCGAACAATGGGCGCTCGATCCCCTGGGCGACCGCCAGCTCGTTGGCGGTCGAGAAGGTGTCGAGCAAGACGGTCAGACCAGTATCGAAAACCCCGTCGAATGCGAGAACCGTCAGACGCATGGCGTAAATGATCCCAATATTGTCATTTACGACGATAGTGAGCGCCTGGGCGCAGGTCTATTTTTTCGATCGCAGCCCATGCCGATCGCCCGGCGGTTTCCGTCGGCCGAAGCCCAGGACGAGAACAGAGACGCCGTCATGACGCTCACGCCAGAACTCTACTCCCTGACGCTGGTCGCCGCTGCGACCATTCTGATGTGGCTGCCCTACACGCTTGCGCGAATCCTGACCCGCGGCCTCATGCCGACTCTGGCCAATCCGGTCCCATCCTTTCCGCCTGATCCGGCCTGGGCCGAACGTGCCCGGCGCGCGCATGCCAATGCCATCGAGAACCTCGCGGTTTTCGCGCCGCTCGTGATCGTCGCCGCCCTGACCGGGATCAGCACACCGGCGACGGTCTTCGCGGCCAAGCTCTACCTCGGGGCGCGACTGGTCCATTACGTCGTCTACGCCGCCGGGGTTCCGATCGTCCGGACGCTCGCCTTCGCGACCGGCGTCGCAGCGACGCTCGTGTTCGTCGCGGCTATCCTCGGCCAGTCGGGCTGACGAGCCGCCCCCACCCCGCCATCCCCTGCAATCTCGCGAGACGCCTCGATGAACAACGCCCCCGCGACCATTCTCGACACGATCGGCAACACCCCGCTGCTCGCCTTGCGCAAGGTCGTGCCAGCCAATGGCGCGCGCATCCTACTCAAGCTGGAAAGCCGGAACCCGACCGGCAGCGTGAAGGACCGAATGGCGCTGGCCATGATCGAGGCGCCGGAAGCCGACGGCCGCCTGAAGCCGGGCGGCGCGGTCGTCGAATACACGGGCGGCAGCACGGGCGTCTCGCTGGCGCTGATCTGCGCGGTCAAGAAGCATCCGCTTCACCTCGTGACGTCGGACGCCTTCTCCAGGGAGAAGCTCGACCACATGCGTCTTCTCGGCGCGAAGCTGACGATCGTGCCGAGCGAGAACGGCAAACAGACCGAGAAACTGACGAAAAACATGATCGCCGAGGCTCATCGCATCGCGCAGAATCTGGGTGCCTATATCACCGCCCAGATGGAGAACACCGACCAGCTCGCGGCCTATGCGAAGCTCGCCGACGAGATCTGGGAGCAGACCGGTGGGCGCATCGACGGCTTCGTCCAGAGCGTCGGAACGGCGGCGGCGCTCCGCGGCATCTCCGAAAAGCTGCGCCAGCATGACGGACGCATCCGTTTCGTCGCCGTCGAGCCGGCCGAGTCGGCCGTGCTTTCGGGCGGGCCGTCCGGCGCGCACAAGATCGACGGGATCGGCGCCGGCTACGTCGTGCCGCTCTGGCATGACGGCATCGCCGACGACATCGAGCGCGTCTCGACGGAGGAAGCCAGGGCGACGGCGTTTCGACTGGCGGCCGAGGAAGCCCTGTTCTGCGGCACCTCGACAGGCGCCAATGTCGCTGCCGCCCTGCGGCTGGCTGAACGTCTCGGGCGGAACGCCACGATCGTCACGATCATGTGCGACACCGGCATGAAGTATCTGAAGACGTTCTCACAAGCTCTGGAGCCCTGATGTGCTCGCCCCGGCGCAAGCTCGAACCGGGGAACCCTTCTCCGCGCCGAATCCTGCGGCACCCGTACGTGCGGCAAGGCTCGGCAGCCGATCTCCCCGGTCTCACTGGCCGCCCTCCCGAGCAATAGACGGCCCCGAGTATCGGCAGGAACCCGATCTCACGCCCCTGGACTTTAACGCTTCAACCTCTTGCCCGCTGCTGCTTGTGCACTAGTATACATGCCAAGGTCACAGCAAAATCGACCGGGACAGAGGGAGTGAGACATGGCCAATCCGACACGGCGCGGCGTGATCGCCGGTGCTTCCAGCCTTGCGGCACTGCATGCGAGCGGCGCCTTCGCACAGGGCGCGATGCCTTCGAGCCCGGTGATGCTCAACATCATCGACGTCGCCGGCAATCTTCAGCTGACGCAGAGTTCGATCGAGAAATTCGCCAAGGACAATCCGAAGCTGATCTCGCGCCTGAATTTTTCGCGCGCGCCCTCGCCCGAATTGCCGGCCAAGCTCAAGGCTCAGCAGGATGCCAACCGCGTCGACATCGACATGGTGCTGACAGGGCCGGGCGCGATGTCCGACGGCATCCAGCAGGGGCTGTGGGTCGACGTCTGGAAATCGCACACGGCGGCTCTGCCGAAGGCGGAGGACACCTATCACGAGCAGGCGCTGATGATGCAGCGCAATTTCGGCCAGAACGAAGGTGTCGCCGTCGTCTATTCGCCCTCCGGGCCGCTGTTCGAATACATGCCCGACAAGCTCAAGACGGTGCCGAAGACGGCGGAGGAGTTCCTCGCCTATGTGAAGGCCAATCCCAACCGCTTCACCTATGCTCGCCCGCTGAACTCCGGCCCGGGCTGGACCTTCCTGCAGGGCATGCCGTACATCCTCGGCGACAGCGATCCGAGCGACCCGATGAACGGCTGGGCCAAGACCTGGGCCTATCTCAAGGAACTCGGCACGGCGATCGACTACTATCCGACCGGCACCGCCGCGACGATGAAGGAGCTCGGCGACGGCACGCGCGACTGCATCGTCTCGACGCTGGGCTGGGACATCAACCCACGCGCGCTCGGCATCGTGCCGAAGGAGGCCAAGGTCTTCACCATCGCCAACACGCACTGGATTCCGGACACCCAGTTCATGTGCATCCCGAAGGGCGTGGCGGCGGCCAAGATCCCGGTGATCCTCGCCCTGATGTCGCATCTGCTGAAGCCGGAATCGCAGGCTGCGACCTATGACAAGGGCTATTTCTACCCCGGCCCGGCGATCAAGGGCGTTACCCTCGCCATGGCGCCGCAGGAGAGCCAGGACGTGCTGAAGGAGTTCGGCCGGCCCGAATATGACAGCCTGATCGCGAGCCTGCCGACGCGCCCGCCGCTGACGCCCGAACGCCTGGTCGCCGCCTTCCGGCGCTGGGACCAGGAGATCGGCGTCGGCCACGCGCCGAAGTGAGAGGCGGCGAATGCGTTTCGCCGCCATCGGCGTCGACCATCGCCACATCTACCATATGGTCGGCGGCCTGCTGGAGGCCGGCGCGCATTGCGCCGGCTTCGACCCTGCGACCAGCGACCCGCGGGTGCTCGCGGGCTTTCGCGAACGCTTCCCGCAGCTCGCGGAGGCGGCCGCCGAGCGCCTGCTGGACGATCCCACGATCGAGCTGATCGTCTGCGCCGGCATCCCCTCGGAGCGGGCAGCCCTCGCCGTCCGGGCGATGCGGGCCGGCAAGGACGTGATGGTCGACAAGCCCGGCGTCACCTCCTTCGAGCAACTCGCCGAGGTCGAGCAAACAGTCGCCGAGACTGGCCGGATTTTCTCGGTCTGCTTCTCCGAGCGCTTCATCGTCCCCTCGACCATCGTCGCCGGCAAGCTGATCGCGGACGGCGCGATCGGGCGGGTCGTCCAGACGGTCGGCCTCGGACCGCACCGGCTCAACCGGACGATCAGGCCCAGCTGGTTCTTCGACAGGCAGTATTTCGGCGGCATCCTGACCGACATCGCCTCGCATCAGATCGACCAGTTCCTGCATTTCACCGGCTCGCAGGATGCCGAGATCGTCGCCTCCGGCGTCGGCCATTTCGGTGCGGCCGACCTGCCTGATTTCGAGGATTTCGGCGAGATCCTGCTGCGCAGCGACAGGGCTTCCGGCTTCATCCGTGTCGACTGGTTCACCGCCGACGGGCTGCCGACATGGGGCGACGGGCGGCTGACCATCCTCGGCACCGAGGGCACGATCGAGCTGCGCAAATATGTCGACATCGCCGGCAGGCCGGGCACCGACCACCTCTTCCTGGTCGACAAGACCGGCACCCGCCATATCGACGCATCCGGCGAGCCATTGACCTATTTCCGCGACCTCATCGCGGATGTCGAAGCCCGCAGCGAAAAGGCGGCGACGCAAAGGCACGTCTTCACCGTCTGCCGCCTCGCCCTGCATGCGCAGGACCGGGCCGTACGCCTGCCGATCAGGGGAGCCGAGGCAAAGTGACACGCAAGATCGGCATCGCCGTCATCGGCCTTGGGCCGGCCGCCCTGCCCCATTCGCGCAGCCTCATCGATCTCGCCGAGCGGGTCGACGTCCGGCATGTCGTCAGCCGCTCGCAGCAGCGTCTCGACGCCTACCGCCAGCAGTTCCCATTTCCGGGAACGACCGACATCGAGGCGGTGCTCGCCGACCCCACCGTCGAGGCGGTCATCGTCCTGACGCCGCCCTCCAGCCATCTCGAAGTCTCGGCACGCTGCCTCGCCGCAGGCAAGCATGTGCAGGTCGAGAAGCCGCTCGAACTGACGGCGGCGCGGGGCGCCGATCTTGTGGCGGCGGCAAGGCGAGCCGGCAAGGTCTTCGGCGTCGTGCTGCAGCACCGCTTCCGTCCTGCGAGCCTGCGCCTGAAGGCTGCGCTGGACGATGGCGAACTCGGCGAGGTCGAGGCAGCGCTGCTGCAGGTGCCGTGGTGGCGGCCGCAATCCTATTACGACGAGCCCGGCCGCGGCACGCTCGCCCGCGACGGCGGCGGTGTGCTGCTGACGCAGGCGATCCATTCGCTCGACCTGTTCCGCTCGCTGGTCGGGGTCTCGCGTGTCGTGGCGGCCCAGGTCCGCACGACCGGGCTGCACCGGATGGAGACGGAAGACTATGTCGGAGCGCTGCTCGAAACCGCCAATGGTGCCCCGGCGACGCTGGTCACCACCACCGCCGCCTACCCGGGCCATCCCGAACGGATAGAGATCATCGGCCGCAAGGGCCATGCGGCACTGGTCGGTGGGCGGCTCGAGCTCGCCTTTCTCGACGGACGCAGCGAAACCGTGGAGGCCGAAGGCAGCACCGGCTCGGGCGCCAACATCATGGACTTCCCCCACGATGCGCACAGGGCGGTGATCGCGAACTTCCTCGATGCGATCGAGAGCGGCGGCGACCCGGTCGTCACCGGCGAGGAGGCCCTCGCCTCGCAAAGGCTGATCGACGGCATCCTCGCCGCCAGCCGGCGCTGACGCTCCGGCCCGGAGCGCGGGCCCTTACATCCGATAGGCCATCCGCACGCCGCCCCAGTGGCGGCCATGGATGCTGAGCGGGGCATCGACCTCGCGCATCAGCTGCGTGCCGGCTGCGCCCATGTCGCGATGATAGGATTGCACCAGGAACGGCCGGGTCGAGCGCGCCGCCATGATGCCGGCCCGGTCGTCGAAGATGCGGCGATCGCGGCTGTAGGCCGGGTCCCAGTCGGCCTCCCCCGGACGCTGCGGCTGCGAATACTGCGGGTGGTGCACCGGGATGTAGCCGTTGCGATCGATCGCCACGGCGAAGACCAGACGCGCATCGCTCCGCAAGGTCTCCGCCAGGATCGGCGGCAGGATCGCTTGCAGGACCGGCAGGGCACGGTTGCTGAACTGCCGCGGCTCGGTGTCCGGCAGCGCGACATAGTCGGTGTCGAACAATTCCTCCTCGCGCAGGCGGCGCTGGCTCAGCGCATCCTCGAACAGCAGGGCGACCTGCTGCGAGAACAGCTGGGCTCGCTCGATCAGCGGGCGATAGGCCTCCTCGACCTCGGCCAGGCGCTGGTGGAGCGCCGTCTGTCCCTGGCTGTCCTCGTGATCGAAGGCGATGTGGAGGCCGAGATCGCTCCTCGCCTTGATCCGGCAGGCCAGCGGCGGCATGCCTTCGACGACGAGCTCGCCGCGCGCGCCCACGGGCAGGCGCAGATCATCCGCCCCGGCAAGAAGCGTTCCGCCGAAGCCGAGGTCGATGGTCTGCAGCGCGTGGCTCTCGCCCGCGACCGAAAGCGTCGCGGCAAGTTCGGCCGGAAAGCGGTCGTGCCGCCGGCGATCGGCGAACAGGGTCTGGCGCAAGGTCGGGACGAAGCGCTCGAGAAGCCCGTCGGCCTGGCGCGCGCCCTCCGAGAGCGCCCGGCGTGCCCCTGCGCTTTCGTCGGCCGCCGCGAGCGCGACCCGGTCGATGTCGCTGACGCGATGCTGGACGGTCTCGATGAAGCGCGCCGTGACCTCGGCCGAGCGCGACAGCTCGGCGGCTGCGGCAGCCTGCTCATGCGAGGCCTCGCCGATCGTCGCCATCACCGGGTTGACGTCGCCGACCAGCCGGAAGGCGTCGCTGACGAAGGACGCCGAGCCATGCGTCGCCTGGTTCAACCGGTCGACCCGGCCGCGGATGTCCTCGACAGCATTGCGGACCTCGAGCGAAAGCGACTTCACCTCCTGCGCCACGACGCCGAAGCCGCGGCCGGCCTCGCCGGCGCGCGCGGCCTCGATGGTGGCATTGAGGGCGAGCAGATTGGTCTGGCGGGCGATCTCGGCGATGGCATCGACGATCGAGCGGATCTCGGCGGTCGCCTGCGTCAGATCGCTCATCATCCTTGTTGCCTCGGCGGCGCGCGTGGCGGCGGCGTCGAGCATGTCCCTGGCGCCCATCATCGAGGCGCCCACGCGTTCCGCCGCCTCGGAGACCTGTACGGTCGCACTGGCGAGCGCCGAGGAATTGGCACTGGCGGTGAAGGTCACCTCGCGCAATTCGGCCATGCCGCCATGAATCTCACGCGAGCGCGCCTCGGACCGGGCGGAGAACTCCTCGGCGCGGCCGAGCCCGTCATTAAGCCGGCGCATGGCGGCGACGACGTCGTTCTCGAGTTCGTTGACGGCCTCGCCGAGAGGGGCGTCGGCTGGCGGCGCTGGCTTCGCGGGCTCAGGAGGCGGAGCGACCGGCTCCGCAACCGGCTCGGCGGGGCCGACACGGCCCAACAGACGCCGGAATGAGCGAGCAAGCATAGGCCGATCCCGGAAAAGCACGTATTCGCAAGCTATGCCGCGCGCACGGTTAACAAACCTTCTGCGCGGCACCGCCCCGCCTCCCGCCGCGCGCATGCAGCCGACCTGCCCGCGGGCATGGACCGTCGCGGACCCGTGGGACTAGATTGCCGCATTCGCCCGGCCGGACATCGAGGACAAGAACAGCAATGACTGCGCCTCATTACGACGTGATCGTCGCCGGCGTCGGCGCCATGGGATCGGCCGCCTGCTGGCATCTGGCCAAGCGCGGCCTGCGCGTGCTCGGGCTCGAGCGGTTCGATCTCGGCCACGCCATGGGCTCCTCGCACGGGCTGACCCGGATCATCCGCCTCGCCTATTTCGAGGGCTCGCATTACGTCCCGATCGTGCGCCGGGCGCACCAGCTCTGGCAGGAGACCGGAGACGCTGCCGGGCTGAAGCTGCTGCACGTCACCGGCTCGCTTGACCTCGCCCCTGAAGGCGCCGGCCCGGTCGAATCCTCGCTGCAATCCTGCCTGGACCACGGACTGGCGCATGAAGTCCTCGGCCATGCAGAGATCAGCCGGCGTTTTCCGGCTTTCCAGCTGCCGCCAGGCCATCTCGGACTCTGGCAACCCGACGGCGGCTTCGTCGCCTCGGAGAAGGCGATCTACGCCCATGTCGGCCTCGCCCAGTCGAAGGGTGCCGAGATCCGTACCGGCGAGCCAATGCTGGACTGGCGCCCGACCGCCGATGGCGGCGTCATCGTGCGGACCGAGCGCGGCAACTATTCGGCCGGGAGGCTGGTGATCACTTCCGGCGGCTGGATCGCCGACGCGGTGCCGGCGCTGGCCTCGCAGGTCAAGACGGTGCGCCAGGCGATCGGCTGGTTCACGACGCGCCGGCCCGAGCTGTTCCGCGAAGGCGCCTTCCCGGTCTTCATCCTGACGGTCGAGGAAGGCAATTTCTACGGCTTCCCGCTCTACGAGCATCCCGGCTTCAAGCTCGGTGGACCGCATTTCGGGCGCGAGCCGATGGATCCGCGCGATCCCGACCGCACGCCGAGCCCGACGCAGGTTAGGCTGATCCGCGAGTGCCTCGCGCGCTACATCCCCGACGCGGCCGGCGATCCGCTGACTGTGAAGGGCTGCGTCTACACGGTCTCGCCCGATGAGGGCTTCGTGATCGACACCGTGCCGGGCGTGCCACAGGCGGTGTTCGCCTCGGCCTGCTCGGGCCACGGCTTCAAGTTCGCCAGCGCCATCGGCGAAATCCTCGCCGATCTCAGCACCGACACCAAGACGCCTTTCGACCTCTCTCCCTTCGCTCTCGCCCGCTTCGACGCCTGAGCAGACCGCGCCCGACTGGAGCCCGCCTTGGCTACCGCCGCCCAGAATCGCAGCGGCCTCCTCGCCATGGTGGCGGAGATGGCACTGCACCCCCCGGAAGGCGGCAAGCCGCTATGAGCCCGAAGCGCCCGGCCCTGCTGATCCTGGTCGCGATCTCGACGCTACAGCCGATCGCGCTCAACATGGTCGCGCCGGCGACGCCGGCGCTGGCCCGCGGCTTCTCCGCCAGCTACGCCACGATCCAGCTGACGCTGACGCTCTTCCTCGTCGCGGTGGCGCTGACGCAGCTCATCGTCGGGCCGCTCTCCGACCGCTTCGGCAGGCGCCCCTGCGTGCTCGCCGGCATCGTCGCCTTCATCCTCGGATCGGCGCTCGGCGCGATCGCCGAAACCACCGGAGCATTGCTGTTCTCGCGCGTGCTGGAAGGTGCCGGCGCCGGCACGACCTTCGCCCTCGCCCGCGCCATCATCCGCGACACATCGAGCCGCGACGAGGCGGCCGGCCAGATCGCCTCGGTGACCATGGTCATGGTCGTCGCCCCGATGCTCGCCCCTTATGTCGGCGGCCATATCGAGACCTGGTTCGGCTGGCGGATGATCTTCTGGACGATGACCGCCGTCGGCGTGGCAGTGCTGGTGCTGACGGCGATGCGCCTGCCTGAAACCGCACCCAGCGTCGGCATCCGCACCTCCCTGCTCGGGATTTTTCGTGCGTTCCCCGAACTAGCCGGCAATAGAGCCTTCATCGTCGATGTCATCGCACTGACGATGACATCGGCCTCCTTCTTCGCCTTCATCGCGGCGGCGCCGTTCATCGTCGTCGAGACCATGGGGCGGGGCTCGGACGTCTATGGCGCGTACTTCATCCTCAACGCCCTCGGCTACATGCTCGGCAACTTCGCGATGTCCCGGCTCGCCATCCGGGTCGGCACGGCGCGGATGGTCCGGATCGGCCTCGCGATCTCCTTCGTCGCGATCAGCGCCGCCTTCGCGATCTCGCTGTCGCCGTACTGGACGCCGCTGACGCTGTTCCTGCCGCTCGCGCTCAATGCGATCGGCAACGGTCTGACGATCCCGGGAGCCACCGCCTCCGCCCTCTCAGCCAAGCCCGAACTCGCCGGCTCGGCCGCCGGGCTGATGGGCGCCGTCCAGCTCGGATCCGGCGCGCTCGCGACGATCGCGATCAGCGCTTTGGTCACCATCTGGCCGCAGACGCTGATGGCGATGATGTGGCTGATGCTTGCCGTGGCGCTGCTCGCGCTGCGCTTCGGGCGCTGATCCACAGCGCGGCTCAGACATAATCTTGCGCGTCATGTAGCATTGGTATAACCGCCCTTCATGCGGCGCATGATGCCGCCATAATCGATAGACGTCAGGGAGCCCCGCAGTGGAAGGACCACTCGCTTTCAGCCGCGTGATCGACAAGATCAATCGCGAGATCGGAAAGAAGGTCGCCTGGCTGATCCTGCTGGCCGTCATCGTCGCCACCGTCAACGCCATCGTCCGCAAGGTCTTCAGCGTTTCGTCGAACGCCTGGCTCGAACTGCAATGGGTGCTGTTCGGCACGGTCTTCCTGCTCTGCGCCGCCTGGACGCTGCAGGTGAAGGAACATATCCGCATCGACATCGTGAACAGCATGCTGCCCAAGCGCGTGCAGCAGTGGATCGACCTGATCGGCCACACCCTGTTCCTGATGCCGTTCTGCCTGCTGATGATCTACCATTCCTGGCCGTTCTTCACCCGCTCCTATGCGGTGAACGAGCAGTCGCTCTCGGCCGGCGGCCTGCCGCAATGGCCGGCGAAGGGCCTCGTCATCATCGGCTTCATCCTGCTCGCCTTCCAGGGCATCTCGGAGATCATCAAGCAGATCGCGATCATGCGCGGAAAGCTCGACGACGACAGCTCGCGCGGCCACGCCGCCGCTGCTGAGGCCGAGGCCCAACGCCTGCTCGACCAGGCGAAGGCCGAAGGCCTCGCCCCGTGAGCCCAGACGCAGATTCCCGGACAGCTTCCATGACCCTCGCCCGCTCCGCCCGCGCCTGCGCGCTGCTGCTCGCGCTGACCGTCGCCGCCTTCTTCAGCCTGCACACCGGCGACGCCCAGGCCGCCGGCTTCGGCGACTTCCTGCGCGAGAACATGGCGCCGGTGATGTTCGCCGCGCTCGTTGTCTTCCTGCTGCTCGGCTATCCCGTCGCCTTCGCGCTCGCCGCCAACGGCCTGCTCTTCGCCCTGGTCGGCATCGAGCTCGGCATGTTCCAGGAGAACTTCCTGCAGGCCCTGCCGGAGCGCATCTACGGCACGA
>NZ_JAWDID010000018.1:0-100520 GCF_032464875.1 Allobosea rubneri | reverse complement strand
GGCGCGCAATCGCAGGTCCGCCGCAAAGCCGTCGAGCGCCAGAGCGCCGCCGCCATCGACCACGATGGAGAACTTCGCCGGCAGTCCGACGATGCGCCGGCCCGCGGCTTCGACGGCTGCCGCGAGGGCGGCCGCGTCGAGCAGTTCGCCCGCCTCGCGGCCGGCGAGCGGCGAAGCCAGCACCAAACGGTGCGGCCCGTCCCCTGTCGCCTCGTCGACCAGCCCGACTTCGAGCAGTTCCGCGACCAGGACCGGATGCGATGCTTCGCGCACGCCGCGCAGCTGGAGGTTGCCGCGACTCGAAATCTCGATCTGGCCGTTGCCATGGCGGACCGCCAATTCGCTGACGAAGGCCAGCTGCGCCGGTGCAAGTCTTCCGCGCGGCGGGTGGAGCCGCACCAGCCAGCCATCGCCGGTCTGCATCGGCCGCAAGGTGCCGGGGCACCAGCCGCGGCGCATCGTTTCGGGAGTGGGCAGGCTCATTCCGCAGCCTCCCGCTCGGCGGCGAGCAGCGCCGCGGAATTCAGTCGGCTCTGCCAGAGACCGCGCGCCTGAGCCTCCGCAAGGCGCGAGCGGATCGAGGCGGCGGCCGGCGCATTGGCTTCCTCCAGTGCTCGCCAGACGGCCGGATCGCCGCAATAGGCCTGGAACACCGCATCGAACAGGGCGTCGGAGACGGCGTCCGTGCTCGCCGCGTAGACGAAGAGCGCATCGACCGCCTCGGCGAGTTCGGCCGCACCACGCCAGCCATGGGCGAGATGGCTTTCGATCCAGCGGGGATGGCAGAGCCTGCCATGGACGATGCGCGAGACATCCTCGGCGAGCGTCCGCGCCTTTGGTGCCTGCGGATCGGAGGTGTCGAGGCTGTAGGTCGCGGCGTTTCCGCCCAGAGCCTGCATCGCCGCGACGAAGCCGCCGATGACATCGGCGGCGCTCGTCGCTTCCAGAATGTCGCGTCCGGCGGAGTCGCTGGCATGGATGAAAGCGTCGGCGCCCGCGACCCGCGCGGCGAAGCCGGCATCGGCCCGCCCGGTTCCCTCAACCCCGCCATAGGCATGGCCGCTGGCCGCGAGATAGGCGGCGCCGAGTTCGTCGCGCGAACGCCAGTCGCCGTCGAGCGCCCGGTCGGCCATGGCGGCGCCGTAGCGGCCGGGCGCCGCGCCGTAGATCCGTGCGCCGGTCTCGCCGCGCCGGCGGGCGGCGGCCGGCTCGTTCCATTCGTCCGGCTCGTCGAGCGCCGCGATGGCCCTGGCGGCAGCGTCGAGCAGGGCGATCTGCGCCGGGAACGTGTCGCGGAAAGCGCCGGAGATGCGGATCGTCACGTCGAGCCGGGGCTGGGCGAGCTTGGCTTGCGGCGTGATCGCAAAGCCGGTGACCCGCGTCGAGCCATGGTCCCAGATCGGCGCGACACCCATCAGATGCAGCGCGTGCGCGATGTCCTCGCCGCCTGAGCGCAGGGTGGGCGAGGCCCAGAGATCCATGACGATGCGGCGCGGATAATCGCCCTGCTCCTGCAGATGACGCGCGACCACGGCTTCGGCCGCGAGCACCCCCAGTCTGGCGGCGGCGCGCGTCGGCACGGCGCGCGGATCGAGCGTCGAGAGGTTGCGCCCGGTCGGCAGCACGTCCGGCCGGCCGCGCTGCGGTGCTCCGGCCGGGCCGGGCGTTACGAACCGGGCATCGAGGGCCCGCAGCAGGTTGCGCCGCTCGTTCGCCGCGGAGACTGGATCGGCCTCCGAGCTGCCGAAGACGTGCAGCCCGTCGCGGAACTGCATCTCGGCGAGGTCGCAGAGATGCGCGTCGAGCGACGCGAGCGCGCTCGGCATGTCCTGGTCCGGCGTGACGCCGCAGGCTGCGGCGAGGCCGCTCGCCTGTGCACGGTCGAAGATCTCGCGCGCCACGATATCGGCCCGGCGCGGATCGAGCACCTGCGCCTGCGCATATTCCTCGACGAGATCGCGGAGCAGGGCCGCATCGCCGGCAGCCTCGCTAGCGGCAAGCGGCGGGGGGAGGTGTCCGAGCGTCAGGGCCGAGAGCCGGCGCTTGGCGGGGGCCGCCTCGCCGGGGTCGTCGACCACATAGGGATAGATCACCGGCAGGGCACCGATGGCGAGGCGCGGCCAGCAGGAAGCCGAAAGCGCCACGGCCTTGCCCGGCAGCCATTCGGTGGTGCCATGGGTGCCGAGATGGATCAGGGCGTCGGCCCGTTCGATTTCCCGCAGACCGAGATAGAAGGCGAGATAGGCATGCCCCGGAGGCGTATCCGGGTCGTGATAGCGCGCCTTGCGGTCCGGCGTCGTATCGCGGGCCGGCTGCAGGGCGATGGCGAGCTTGCCGAAACGGACGATCCGGAAACGGAAGGCCTCGCCGTCGCAGGCTGCATCGGCTTCTGGCTGACCATGGCTGGCGAGAAGAGCGTCGCGGGCGGTCGCCGGAATGGTGGCGAGCCAGGCGCGGTAGGCGGCAAGCGGGACGGTGAAGTCGGCGGGGCCCTCGGTGAGTGCGGTCATTATGTCGGCACTGACCCTTCCACCTTCTGCGCGGTTGTCCCGGACGAAGCGAAGCGGAGATCCGGGACCCATGCCTGGACCTTTGGCGGAGGGGCTCAGGCATGGGTCCCGGGTCTCCCTGCGGTCGCCCGGGACGACGGCGTCGAGGGGAGATGGACCGACATCATACCCCGCCTCTGCCAAAAACTCCCGGATCGCCAGCGCGCTCGCAGGCGTATCGAGCCCGACGGCGAAGCCGGCGCGGCCGCCGCGTGCGGGATAGTCGGACATCACCAGCGCGACTTGGCGCTCGCTGCGCGGCTTGCGGCCGAGCGCGACCCAGTTCGCGGCGAGATCGGCGAGCGCCGCGATGCCGTCGGCATCAGGTGTGAGCCGCCGCAATGTCAGGCCGGTCGCTGGATCGGCGATCTCCTGCTTGAAGGCAACGGGGATCGCGCCAAGCCTGCCGTCGAACTCCGGCAGCGCCGCCTGCATGGCGAGGTCGGCGGCGGAAAGTCCGCGCGGCGAGACTTCCCAGGCATCGCGGAGGCTGCCGACCGGGACGGCCTGCAATATCGGGCAATCGGCGGCGTCGAGCACGAAGCTATCGCCCTCGCGCGCCGAGAAGGCGGTGGTGGTAACGATCAGGGCCGGCTTGCGTGCAGCGATCAGTCCGGCGAGCCCGGCTGCGACGGCCTCATCCTTGAGACTGGTCAGGGCGAGCGGAAGCGCTGCGAGGCCGCGTGCGGCGAGGGCGGCGACGATCGCCTCTACCATGGCGGTGTCCCCCGCGGCGACGCCCGAGCGATAGACGAGCACGGGGACGAGAGGCGCTTCGGCCGGCAAGGCGGCGAGCGCCTCACGCCAGGGCAAGGGCGCCGCTTCGGGGCCGAGGGCGAAGATCGGGGGGAGCGGCAGGGGAGACCGATCAGAGGGGAGGCTTTTCGCCTGCAGATGGCCGTCCACCAGCTCCAGCAGCCGCCGCATGTTCTCGGAGCCGCCGCCGACACGGAAATAGCCGAGCAGCGTGGCTGCGAAATCCGGCGGCACCGTGCCATGGTCGGCCAGCCGTTCATCCTCCCGGTCGTCGCCGGGCAGCACGGCGAGCACCACGCCCTTCTGCCGGCAGGCGGCGCCGACCTGCTCGATCCCGTAGCGCCAGCTATCGAGCCCGCCAAGGCAGCGCAGCAGCACGAAGCGCGAGCGGCTCAGCGTCTTTTCGATCAGCATGTCGATCGAGAGCGGATGCTTGAAGCGCCGCAGGGGCACGAGGCGGATGGCGCGGCCGCCATGCGCGGCGGCCGCCATGGCCGAGAGATCGCTGTCGCTGAAGGAGAGGACGATGATGTCTCCCGGCGGCAGGGCGAGGTCGACGGCGTCCTCGCCATCGTCGAGCCTCACCTCGCTGGTCGGAAGCAGATGCATCGCATCACTTTCTGAACACGCTGGCCGGAAGGCTCAAGGAGCCCGCCGGCCAGCGTCGATATCAGCCCTTGAGGGCGGCTTCCACGGCCTGCCGGTCGAAACCCTTGAGGCCGATGACGACGAGCCTGCCGTCACGGGCCTCGTCAGCCTCCCAGGCGCGGTCGTAATGGTGGCCGATGCGCCGGCCGACACCCTGCACCACGAGCCGCATCCGCTTGCCGGGGACGGCGGCGAAACCCTTCAGGCGCAGCACGCCTTCGGCCTCGGCCGCCTTGGCGAGGCGGGCGACCAGTTCCTCCGGCGAGGTGGCCTCGGCCAGCGGCAGGGCGATGCTGTCGAAATCGTCATGATCGTGGTCCTCGCCCTCGCCATGATGCGAGGGGCGTGCCGCGAGATCGGCTTCGGCAGCGGCGCCCAGTCCGATGATCAGGGCCGGCTCGACCTTGCCATGGGCGGTCTCGACCACCTTGATCGCCTTGGGCAGATGCTCTGCGATCTCGGCCTTGACGCGTTCGCGCCCTTCCGCATCGACGAGGTCGCTCTTGTTGAGCAGGATCAGGTCGGCGCAAAGGATCTGGTCCTCGAAGACCTCCTCCAGCGGGTTGTCGTGGTCGACCGACTGGTCCTGAGCCGCCTGCGCCTTCAGGGCTTCGGGATCGTCGGCGAACTGACCCTCGGCGACGGCCGGCCCGTCGACCACGGCGATCACGCCATCGACGGTGACGCGTGAGCGGATCGCCGGCCAGTTGAAGGCCTGGACCAGGGGCTTCGGCAGGGCGAGGCCCGAGGTCTCGATCAGGATGTGCTGCGGCGGGTTCGGCCGGTCGAGCAGCTTCTCCAGTGCCGGCACGAAGTCATCGGCAACGGTGCAGCAGATGCAGCCATTCGGCAGTTCGACGATGTCCTCCTCCGAGCAGCCCTCGATGCCACATCCGGCGATGAAGGAGCCGTCGAAGCCGAGATCGCCGAATTCGTTGACCAGCACAGCGAGGCGCTTGCCGCCGGCATTCTCGAGCAAATGCCGGACGAGGGTCGTCTTCCCGGCGCCAAGGAAGCCGGTGATGATCGTGCACGGCACCTTGCCGAGCGCGGGGTTCTGCGGAACGTTCATTCGTTTGATCCTTGCTGGCGTGGCAGAGGAGGCACGCGCGCGACCACGCCCTTGCGGAACGAGGCGGGTCTTTCCTTCCAGGGAACGATACCGTTGGCGCTGGCGGCAAAGCTCTCCGCCGCGCCGGCGATCTCGTCGAGATGGCTGTCGGTGTCGAGGTCACCGATCAGATAGGTCCATTTGCCATCGGCGGCGAGCGCGATGGTGCAGGGCCGCTTGCAGACTGCGAGGCATTCGACCGGTACGACGGCGATGCCGCTGCCGGCCATGCGTTCGCCGAGCGCCGCCGCGAGCGCGATGCCCGGCTGGTCGAAGCCATCAGGCAGATCCTCGCGCTGGCGCCGGCAGACGGTGCAGACATGGATGGTGCAGCCCGGCTCCTGCCGGGCGACGGTCGCGAGGGCGAGATCGCCTTCGAGCATGAGAGTACTTCCTTGGGCTGGCGCGGCCGTTTCCGGCCGCGCGAGGCGTCAGGCCGCCGCGGTGGCGGCGCTGCGGCGCGTGGCCCAGGGCCAGAGCACGCCGACGGCGAAGCCGGTGGCGAGCCAGAGCGCGGCCTGGATGGCGAGCGAGAGCGCCGCGAAATGCGCCGCGATCTCGGCCGGGACCTTGCTCTCCGGCGCCGCCGGATGCGGCGCACCGATCAGGTGCGGCAGCAGCAAAGCGAGCACGGCGAGCGCCCTTGCCCAGGAGGCCTCGACCCGCAGGAAGACGAAGAGCGCGCCGGCGGTGACGGCGGCGGTCATCAGCCACCAGAGCTGCCGGTGCTGCAATTCGGCAGCGGCGGCGCCCGGCAGTTCCGGCGCGAGCCCCATCGCCGGGGCGAGCCCGAAGGCGAGAAAGCCGCAGACGGCCCAGGCCAGCGCCCGACGTTCATCGATCCGCTCATTGGCCGCGATCATGCCGGCGAGCAGCAGGGCGGCGAAGCCGATCGCGGTGCCGATCGTCACCAGGCTGGTGAAGGCGGTGCGCTGGAAGCCGTCCTGCGGCTTCCATTCATGCTCGCCGGTATGCTCAGCACCGGCGGCCGGATTGTTGTGCGCGAGGTGGATGCGGGCTTCGTCGTTGAAGGCGGCGAGCGTCGGTGCAGGCTGCGCGCGCAGCGCCGCCTCATAGGTTTCCGCCTTGAGGATGAGCGGCGTCGTGGTGACGTGCTGGAGCGCCGAGATCAGCAGCCCAGCCAGAAGCCCGGCCAGAAGACTGACCGTGAGAACACGTGTGACCATGATGCTTCCCCGTCAGTGGCAGGGGAAGGCAAGGCCGTGGCGGGCGTCATGCGCCGCGTTGTGGACATTCGCGGAGGCCGCGAAGCCGACGGTGTAGACCAGCACGAAGCCGAGGATCAGTGCGGCAGCGACGGCTTTCGCGCGTTCGGAGACGCTGGCCTGGCTGGAGACGGTAGCCGTATTCATTTTGGTTCACTTCCTGGCCACCCCACCGGCAGCCTGTTGGACGACATCGAAAGACGGCAGGTCTCCTGGCTCGCAGCTTGATGTCCTGCTCCGCCTTCCCGGGGAAACCCAGTGGCCGATGGCGCAGGACGCGCCGCTTACAGTTGCGGGGGCAGCCGCGGTATCGCACCGCGTTCCCTTTTCACCTCGTCGCCGAGGCACCGTCCGCAGGATCATTAGCCATCCGGCGGGCGCTGTGCAATGCAGTGCCGTCATTCTCGGCCGAAGCGAAGCGGAGAGCCGGGAATCTCCTGAACGAGATGCTCGGGGCGAGTCCGAGTATGACCCGGAGACCGCAAGCATGCCCCTTCCCCCGCTCACCCTCGTTCTCGGCGGCGCCCGCTCCGGCAAGAGCCGGCATGCCGAGGCGCTGATCGAGGCCCTGCCGGCGCCCTGGGTCTACATCGCCACCGCCCAGGCCTATGACGACGAGATGCGCGCGCGGATCGCCGAGCACCGCGCCCGACGCTCGCAGGACTGGCGGACGGTCGACGCGCCGATGGCGCTGCCCGAGGCGTTGCGTGCGGTACCGTCGGGGCAGCCCGTGCTGGTCGACTGCCTGACGCTCTGGCTGACCAATCTCATCCTGGCCGAGCGCGACATCGCCATCGCGACCGGCGAGCTCATGGCCGCCTGCCGTGAGGCGCAGGGCCCGATCGTGCTGGTCTCGAACGAGGTCGGCCTCGGCATCGTGCCGGAGAATGCACTCGCCCGCCGCTTCCGCGATGAGGCGGGGCGCCTGCACCAGCGGCTTGCGAGTCAGGCGGAGCGCGTGGTCTTCATGGTCGCCGGTCTGCCCATGCAGGTGAAGTAGCAGAGAAAAGCCATGACGATCGATGACGGCGAAGCCGCCCGCCACAAGGCGAAGATGGAGAAGCGCAAGGCGGTCCAGGACGCCGAGGTCGCCGGCAAGACGCTGGAAAAGGGCCTGCTGATCGTCAATACGGGGCCCGGCAAGGGCAAGTCGACCGCCGCTTTCGGCCTGATCCTGCGGGCGCTCGGCCATGGCTGGCGCATCGGCGTCGTCCAGTTCATCAAGGGCGCCTGGTCGACCGGCGAGCGCAAGGCGCTGGACGCCTTCGGCGATCAGGTCTCCTGGCATTCCATGGGTGAGGGTTTCACCTGGGAGACGCAGGACAAGGCGCGCGACATCGCCGCCGCGACGCGCGCCTTCGAGAAGGCCAGGGAATTGATGGCTGACGAGAGCATCCGGCTCCTGGTGCTGGACGAGCTCAATATCGCCCTGCGCTACGACTACCTGCCGCTCGCCGAGGTCGTGGCGGTACTGCAGGCGCGCCGGCCCGATCTCCACATCGTCGTCACCGGTCGCAACGCCAAGCCGGAGCTGATCGAGGCCGCCGATCTCGTCACCGAGATGACGCTGGTGAAGCACCACTTCGCCGCCGGCGTGAAGGCGCAGGAGGGGATCGAGTTCTAGAGGACGATGGCGGCAAGGCTTCCAAGCCCCGCCAGCCCCCAGAGCAGCAGACAGGCGCGGCGATAGAGGGCAAGAGCCCGTCTGATGTCCGCTGCCGTCGCCTCGGCCTGGCCGTCGCCCATCCAGCCATCCTCGACCCTGACGGCGCCATAGAAGCGCGGCCCGGCGAGCCTGAGGCCGAGCGCTCCGGCCATCGCCGCCTCCGGCCAGCCGGCATTGGGCGAGCGGTGGCGCCTCGCATCGCGGCGCACGGCGCGCCAGGCGGCGAAAGCATCGGCCTGCCGGTCCAGTGCCGCCGCGACGATCAGCAGCAGCGCGGTCAGCCGGGAGGCCGGCAGGTTGACGAGATCGTCGAGACGGGCCGCCGCCCAGCCGAAGGCGAGATGACGCGGCGATTTATGGCCGATCATCGAATCGGCGGTGTTGATCGCCTTGTAGAGCGCTCCGCCCGGCAACCCGCCGACACCGAGCCAGAAGGCCGGCGCGACGATTCCGTCCGAAAAATTCTCGGACAGGCTCTCGATCGCGGCCCGCGCCACGCCGGCCTCGTCGAGACTCTCCGGATTCCGTCCGACGATCATCGCGACCGCCTTGCGCCCGCCCGGCAGTCCGCCATTCTCGAGACCTTCGGCGACGGCGGCGACATGTTCGTAGAGGCTGCGCTGCGCCAGCAATGTCGAGGCCAGCAAAGCGAGTGGCAGCAGCGCAAAGGCTCCGGCCAGGCGGCAGAGCCAGACCAGGGCAAGGCTCGCCGCCAGCGTCACGCAGAGCAGGATGGCGAGCGCGACGATGCCGGCGAGGCGCCTTGCGGCGAAGGCGGCGCTCTCGCGGTTCAGCCCTCGGTCCAGCGATGCGATCAGCGCCCCGATCCAGGTGACGGGATGGCCGATCCATGCGTACAAGCGCGCCGGATAGCCGAGCGCCGCTTCGATCAGCAGGGCGGCGAGGAGCAGCGGCAAGGTGTCGGGGAAGATCATGGCGGACGGGGCTGGGGCGGGAGAGGCGATCTGGCATGGCGGCGATCTCGCCACGGCCAAGGCGCTGTTTCCCGATGCGCCGGAGCCCTGGATCGATCTCTCGACCGGTATCAATCCCTTCCCCTATCCGCTTCCGGCGCTGCCGTTAAGCCTGTGGCAGCGACTGCCCGGCGCGCGCGAAGAGGCGGCGCTGCTGGCGGCCGCGCGCGCCGCCTATCGCGTTCGTCCGGAAAGCGGCGTGGTCGCAGCCCCCGGCACGCAGATCCTGATCGAGCTCTTGCCGCGCCTCGTCCCGCAGGCGCGCGTCGCGGTGCTCGGGCCGACCTATGGCGAGCACGCGCTGGCCTGGCGCAAGGCCGGCTGCGAGGTCCGCGAGATCGCCGATCTCGCGGAGGCCGACGGGGCGGATGTCGTGGTCGTGGTCAATCCCAACAATCCCGATGGCCGCGCCCTCGGCCTTGCGGCGCTGACGGCCGTGGCGGGCAGTCTTGCAGCGCGCGGTGGCCTGCTGGTGATCGACGAGGCCTTCGCCGATTTCCAGCCCGGCATCAGCCTCGTTCCGGCGCTGCCGCCAGGCGCTTTGGTGCTGCGCTCCTTCGGCAAGGCCTATGGGCTGGCGGGCTTGCGGCTCGGTTTCGCGATCGGCGAGGCGAGGCATGTCGAGGCCCTGCGCGCCATGCTCGGCCCCTGGGCTGTGGCGGGACCCGCACTCGAAATCGGCGCGCAGGCGCTCGCCGATGCCGGCTGGCTCGCGGCGCAGGAGCGGGAGCGGGGCGATGATGCGCGCCGGCTCGACGCTTTGCTCGCCAGGCGTGGTCGCGTCGTCGGCGGCACGGCGCTCTATCGCCTGCTCGAGACGCCCGATGCGCCGCAGCTCTTCGCGCGGCTCGGGCGCGCCGGCATCTATGTCAGGCGCTTTCAGTCCGATCCGTCGCGCCTGCGCTTCGGCTTGCCCGGCGACGAGGCGGGATGGGTGCGGCTGGCCGAGGTGCTCGCCTGATTCAGGCTGATTTTGCCGCGGGCGGGCGCGTCACGATCAGGATGCCGACGACGACGAGCGCGAAGCCGAGGGCGTGATAGAGCGCGAGTCTCTCGCCAAGGAAGAGTGTCGCGAGCACGGCGCTGAAGATCGGCAAGAGGTGCATGAACATGCCGGTCCGGCCGGGGCCGAGCACCGCGACCGAGCGGTTCCAGAAGATATAGGCCAGGATCGAGGGGAAGATCGCGAGATAGAGGATCGTTCCGGCGCTGGCCGCGTCGAGCGTGAAGCCGCCGAGGTTCCGATACTCCCAGGCGACGAGCGGCAGGTGGAACAGGACGCCGAAGCCGACGGTGATGCCGAGCAGCGCTATCGGCTCGAGCCCGAGCGGCCGCCAGCGGATCAGCACCGTGTAGAGCGCCCAGAAGCTCATCCCGCCGAGCACGAGCAGGTCGCCGGGATTGGGCGAGAAGCTGCGCAGCGCCGCAAGATCGCCGCGGGCGATCACCACGGCCGCGCCTGCCAGCGAGACCGCGATGCCGAGGATCTGCCGGGGCGCCAGCCTTTGCTTCAGGATCAGGAAGGCGAGCAGGAAGGTCGCGATCGGCAGGAGCGAGTTGACCAGCGCTGCGTTGACCACGGTGGTGTGGTGCAGCGCCGCGTAGACGAAGCAGTTGAAGGCGGTGACGCCGATCCCGCCGAGCAGAGCGAGGAAAGGCAGGTTCGCCCTGATGCGCGGCCATTGCGCCCGGATCGCCGGCAGGCAGAAGGGCAGCAGGATCGCGAGCGCCACCGCCCAGCGCCAGAACGACATCTGGAAGGGCGGGATCGCGTCCCGCATCGCCCGGGCGAGCAGGAAATTGCCGGAAAAGAACAGCGGCGGCAGCGCCGCCAGCCACCAGGCCGAGGCCGGGATCGCCGGGCTCCCGGCAGGGATGGTCTTGGCAGCGCCAGTCTTGGCAGGTGTCGTGGTCAAGCCTTCACCGTCCGCAGCTCCGTATAGCGGCCGAGCCAGACATTGATGCCGACGGCCAGCATGAAGACGATCAGCAGCAGTGCGTACATCTTCGGCATGTTGAAGGTCGCATAGGTCTGGATCACGGCATAGCCGAGTCCCTGATTGGCGAGCTTGGTCTCGGCCAGCAGGGTCCCGATGATGGCGACGCCGAGGCCGATCCTGATGCCGTTGATCACCGGCGCCCGCATCGCCGGCAGGTAGATCTTCGAGACCATCTGCAGCGAGGTCAGGCGAAAGCTGAGGCCGACGCGGATCAGCACCTTGTCGATCTCGCGCATGCCGCCGGCGACGCTGATGGCGACCGGAAAGAAACAGGAGAGCGCCCCCATCGCCACTTTCGAGCCGGGCCCGACGCCGAACCACATGATCAGGATCGGGAAGAAGATGATCTTCGGCGTCGGCCCGAGATAGTGCAGGAAGGGCTCATAGGCCTGCGCCAGGAAGCGGCTGCGCCCGAGCGCCATGCCGGTCAGGATGCCCGCCCCTCCGCCGATCAGGGTCGCCAGCGCGACCTCCCCGGCGGTGACGCCGAGATCGGCATAGAAGCGCCGGTCGAGCAGGATCAGCCCGAGCTCGCGCAGAATGCGGACCAGCGAGGGAACGACGTCCTTGTAGAGCAGTCCCGACTGCGCCATCGCCTCCCAGAGCAGCAGCACGGTTCCGATGATGGCGAGGCGCGTCATCAGAACGGCGCGCGCTTCGCTGTTGGCAACGCCCGAGGGCGAGATTGGCGTCGTGGCCGTCATCGTCATGGGGCGCCCAACCTCCGCTCTTCCTGCCGTCGGATCGGTTTGATCGACATTGCCGTCATTCCGGCGCTGCGCTGCTTCGCGCCGGCCGGAATGACGCGGAAGGCTTGCTGCCGCAGATGCATCCTCAGCGCGGCGGGATCTGGATCAGCTCGGAAAGCTGTTCCTTGGTCAGCGGCTGCGCGGTGTATTTCAGCGTCACCGCGTCCGGCACGATCGTCTCCAGGCCGACGATCTTGTCGGGGTCGATCGCCGTCTTCGGGAAGAACTCGTCGCGGGTGCGCTTGGCGATCGCCTCTGGGATGCCGACGAAATCGGCATAGTGCTTCAGCGCCGCCGGGTCGGAGTACATGGCGTCGACGGTCTCGCGATACGCCTTCATGAAGCGCTCGAGCACCGGCTTCTTCGCCTGCATCGTCGCGGTGTTGGTGACAAGCAGGCGAACCGTCTGGCTCTTGAAGGCCTGGGTGTCGTTGCCGGTCGCGATGACGCGGATCTCGCCCTTGTCGAGCTGCTGCAGGCCGAAAGGCGGCGCCGACCAGCCGACATCGATCTGGCCGGACATCACCTGCGTCAGCGTCGCCGCCGGGCCGCCGGTCGCAGTCGGGCGCGGCTTGATGTTGTTTTCCTTGATGTAGGCGTTGACCACGCCATGGGTCGAGGAGCCGTTGGTGGAATAGGCGACGGTCTTGCCCTCGAAATCCTTCAGCGTCTTGATCGGCGAATCCGCCTTCACATACCAGAACAGGTCCTGGCCGCCGGTGGTCTCGGCCCCGATGATCCGGATCGGCGCACCCTTCGAATAGGCGCCGAGCGCGCCCATGATGCCGACCGCGACGCCGATGTCGACGCTGTTGGAGAGCACCGCCTGTTGGGTCTCGCCGCCGCCCTGGGTGTAGAGCATTTCGAGCTCGAGCCCGTGCTTCTTGAAGATGCCGAGCCTGGTGCCGACCTCGGAGACCGAGGTGTCCCAGTTGCCGCGCTGGCCGATGGCGAGCTTGAGCTTGTCCTGCGCCGCCGCCGGCAGGGCCATGCCGGCGGCGAGGCCGAAGGCGGCGAGCGCCAGCCCCAATTGCCTGATCTTGGTCATTCCATCCTCCCTCTGTCGCATCGTCGGGCGATGCTTTTTGGATCGGCTCTCGCGCTCACCGCTCTGTCGGCGGCCTGCGGGCGCGCGCGCCGCATGCGAAATCAGATCTTGAACCCCTCCAGCGTCGCGGGATGGAACAGCTCCTCGATGCGAAGCTGCCGTGCCGAAAGGCCCTGCCGGTGGTGGGCCTTGAGGAAAGCATCCAGCACATGCCGGTTCGGCGCAACGCCATAGGACCAGAAGTCCTCGCCGAGCAGTGCGCGCGCGCCCTGCAACTGCTCCTCGACGAAGGGCAGGGTGATCTTGGTGGCCGAGGTGTCGGAAAGCCTGACCAGCGCCAGCTTCTTGGATTGTTCGAAGGCTTTGAGCAGGGCCGCCGGCAGCCAGGGCTGCGCCTCGGCGATGGTCTTGCGCACGCCGAGCACATGCATGATCGGGAAGATGCCGGTGCGGCGGAAATAGTCGCCGGCGGCAGCCGTCGGATCGGGGAACAGGCGGCCGACCTGCGGGTGGCCCTCGTCGAAGCAGGACGGCGCGCGCGGCCCGATGAAACCGTCGATCTCGCCGGCCATCAGCATGGCATTGAGCGAACGGTCCTCCGGCGCCTGCTCGATGCGGATATCGGCCGGTAGCTCGACCTTGATCTTCTCGGGACGGCCCGGTTGCTCGATGCCGCCGCGCACCCAGATCACGTCGGAGGGCTTCACGCCATAATCCTGCTCCAGCATGTCGCGGATCCAGACGCAGGCGGTGAGCTGATATTCCGGGCAGCCGATCCGTCGCCCCTTGAGATCTTCGGGTTTCTCGATGCCGCGATCCTTGCGGACGAGGATGCCGGTATGGCGAAAGGCGCGGGAGAGGAAGGCCGGCACGCCGACATAAGGGTTCGTGCCCTGCGCCGTCTTGACGGTGAAGCTCGACAGCGAAGCCTCGCAGACATCGAACTCGGCATGGCGGAAGGCGCGGAAGAAGATCTCCTCCGGCGCCAGCGTCATGAACACCGGATCGACGCCGTCGATCTGGACGGCGCCGTCGATCAGCGGGCGGTTGCGGTCATAGTCGCCGATGGCGACGGACAGGCGCAGTTTCGACAAGCCATCCTCCCGGCGCGGGCTTCGCGAGCGCCCGTCATTTTGGCCAGAATGCCGCCGGCGGCCGGAGGCGACAAAGACTTCCGCTGGCTGTCTGGGAGACGCTGCCGATATGGCGGGAGGTTATGGCGACGGGGGTAGGATCGCAGGCTATCGTCGCAGCCTGTCGTGATTCTGATACCCCGGAGAAGATGACATGCAGCCTTGGCCGAAGCAGAACGCCCTGACCATCGGCTTCGGCCACGCCGCCTATCAGCTCCGGGACGAGTACCTGGCCCGGAACAGGCAGGCGACGAGCTTCGAGGTCCGCACCGTCGACGAGCTGAAGGCGCGGGCGCACGAGGCCGATGTGCTCGTCGTTTCCGGCCTCTGGCGCAACGAGATGCTCGATCTCGCCGGCAAGCTGCGCTTCATCCAGTCGGTCAGCGCCGGCACCGACCAGTTCGACAAGCAGCGTCTCGCCGCCGGCGGCATCCGCCTCGCAAGCGGCCAGGGCAGCAATGAGCGTGCCGTCGCCGAGCATGCGATGTCGCTGATCCTGGCCCTGGCACGCCAGCTCCATCTCGCGCGCGACAACCAGACCAGGCACTTCTGGCGGCCGATGATCGGCGATCGCAGCCGTCGCGAGGACGAGCTCGGCGGCAAGACGCTTGTCGTGGTCGGCCTCGGCCGCATCGGTTTGCGGCTCTCGGCCCTGGCCGGTGCCTTCGGTATGCGCGTCATCGGCGTGCGCCGGCGTGCTGGCAGCGAACCGGGGATCGAGAAGATCGTGCCGCCTGCCGAGCTCGCGAGCGTGATGGCCGCGGCCGATATCGTCGCGCTGACCTGCCCGCTCACCCCTGAGACCGAGGGGCTGATCGATGCCGCTGCTCTAGCCGCGATGAAGCCCTCGGCCTTCCTGATCAATGTCGCGCGCGGCCGCGTCGTCGACGAGGCGGCGCTGATCGCGGCCCTGGCCGCGGGGCGCCTCGCCGGCGCCGGCATCGACTGCGTCCATGAGGAGCCGCTGCCGGCGGATTCGCCGCTCTGGACCTTCCCCAACGTGCTGGTCACGCCGCACAGCGCCGGCGAGACCCGCGCCTATGAGGGCAATATCGTCGACATGCTGCTGGAGAACCTCGGACGGCTCGAGCGCGGCGAGGCGCAGCTTTTCAATCAGGTGGTGTGAGCGGAAGCGCCCGGCCTAGCCGATGCGCCTCGCGAGCGGGCCGAGCGACTCCAGCAGGTGCTCCGTCACCGTGCCGAGGAAGCGCTCCATCGCCTCGTTCTGGCGCGAGGCCTGGCCGCCGGCGGCGCGCACGAGGTAGAGCGTGCGCTTGATCGGCTGGTCGACGATGCGCCGGCCGATCAGCTTGCCGGCCTTCAGCTCCTCGATCGCCGTGCCATAGGGCATGATGCTCGCTGCCGCGCCGCGCACCACCAGCGTGCGCATCGCCGGGATCGACTGCGCTTCGTAGAGGATGCTGAGCGGCAGCGCGAAGCGCTCGGCGGCCTGCTTCAGCAGCTTCTGAACCTGGTCGCGCTCGCCGGCCTGGACGAGCTCGTGGCTGAGCGCCTCGGCGAGCGTGATCGTCTCCGGCACGGCGTCCGGGCCCGGCGCAGTGGCGAAGAGCAGTTCCTCTTCGAGGATCGGCCGGCGCTCGATCCCCGGCCGCTCCTCGACGCCGTAGGCGAAGGCGATGTTGACCTCGCCCCGCTCCAGCGCCTGGACCAGGACATGGCTCAGTTCCTCGACCAGGCTGAGCGAGATCGCGGGAATCTCGTTCTTGGCGTCGACCAGGAGGTCCGGCCCGATCTGCAGCATGATGCTCGGGGTCAGGCCGAGGACCAGCGTTTCCTGTTCGCTGCCGGACAATGCGCGGACGTCGCGGCGCGCTTCCTCGACATCCTGCAGGATGCGTGTCGCCCGCTCGAGCAGGAGCTTTCCGGCCGCGGTCAGCACGACGCCGCGCGAATGCCGCAGCAGCAGCTCCGTCTTCAGGTCCTGTTCGAGCTGGCGGATCTGCAGGCCCAGTGCCGGCTGCGCGACATTGAGCTGTTCTGCCGCCCGCGTGATGTTGCCGACCTCGGCGATCCTGACGAAGTAGCGGAGCTGGCGGAGATTGATCGGGACCTCCCGGATAGCGTTGGCGGCGCGGGCACTATGCTGCCTGCCATCGGTGCCAACAAGCCCGTGCCGACGCGGCTACTGCACCGGCCGGAACCAGCGCTCCATCCGTTCCAGCGCGGCGAAGATCACGACGCTGACCAGGATCACGAAGATGATCGTCGCGAACATGCCGGGCAGGTCGTAGCGCTCGGCGAGATCGTTGATCAGCTGGCCGAGCCCGCCGAAATTGATCAGGAACTCGACGCCGATCAGGTTGATCAGGGCGAAGATCAGCCCGAGCCGTACGCCGACGAAGATGGTCGGCACTGCCGCCGGCAGCAGGATCATGCGAAATTGCTGCGCGGGCGTCAGATTATAGCTGCGCCCGACATTGATCAGGCTTTTCCTGACGCCGTTCAGCCCTTCCAGCGTCTTCAGGATCACGGGGCCAAGCCCGGCAACGAAGCCCATGGCGACGATGGTCGCGGCGCTGCGCCCGAAGATCACGAGAAAGAGCGGGTAGGCGAGCACGATGGGCGCCGCCGCGACGGCCGCGACCCAGGGCTCTGTCGCGAGCCTCAAGGTTCGGAAGCGGTAGAGCAGCATGCCGAGCCCGATGCCGACGATCGCGACCAGCACGCTCGCGGTCAGGGCTTCCGCGCCGGTGAGGAGCAGCCGCCGCGCCAGCTCCTCCTCGCTGAACAGGCGCCCGAAGCTGCCGAACACGGCCGAGGGCAGGGGGATGACGAATTGGTTCAGGACCTGCAGGCGCAGCAGGATCTCGACCACGCCGAGGACGAGGCCTAGCGTGGCGAGACCAAAGGCGATGGGCGGGATGCGGGTCAGGAACACGGCGTCAGCGTCCCGCGCGGCCGAGCGCGCCCTTTTCCGATTCCGCCATGCCGCGCGACGCTTCCTCGCGCAGATCGTTCCAGATCTCGGCGACATAGCGGCCGAAGGCATCGCTGCCGACGACATCGCCGCGCCGCGGCCGCGGCAGGCGGATATCGACGATGCGTTTCACCTTGCCCGGCCGGAAACTCATGATCACCACCCGGTCGGAGAGCTGCACGGCTTCGGTGATGTTGTGCGTGATCAGCAGGGTGGTCTGCTTGAGATCCTGCTGGATGTTCAAGACCTTGTCGCCGAGCAGGAGCCGCGTCTGCTCGTCGAGCGCCGCAAAGGGCTCGTCCATCAGCAGGATCTTCGGTTCGAAGACCAAAGTGCGGGCGATGGCGACGCGCTGGCGCATGCCGCCCGAAAGCTCGGCCGGATAGCGCTGCTCGAAGCCGGCGAGCCCGACCATGTCGATGAACTTGCGCGCCGTCGCGTAGCGTTGGGCTTTGGCGACGCCCTTCACCTCGAGCGGAAAGGCGACATTGTCGATCACCGTGCGCCAGGGAAAGGTCGATTCCTCCTGGAAGACCATGCCGATCGCCGGATGCGGGCCGCTGACCGTCTCGCCCGCGACCGAGACCGTGCCGTCATAGCCGCTGACCAGGCCGCCGAGGATGTTGAACAGGGTCGACTTGCCGCAGCCGGACGGGCCGATGATCGAGACGAACTCGCCGCGTTCGATCGACAGCGAAACCCGATCGACCGCGGTGATCGTGCCCTCCCGGGTCTGGAAGCGCATGGTGACGTCGTCGAGGACGAGGTCGTTGGTCGTCTGGCTCGAGGCCAGTCGCAGCCTGGCAGTCGAGGCAGCCATCTCGGTCCCGTCTCCTTGCGTTTCGCCGGTCATCGCGGCGCCCGCCGCCCACGCCGATGCGGGCGGTTCCGGAGCGGCGTGGCGTCAGTGGCCGTCGGCAACGGCGGCATCGTTTCATCCCCTCGTGGCCGCTCGTGGCGAATGGCGGCCGATCTTGGCAGAAGCCTAGCGAGCGCGGGGCCTGCGGGTCCAAGACTATCTTGGTTGACCTCGCCAAACTTTTGACGAGGGGCTGGCCAGATGGGCGCTCGCCGGCGCATCGGCTATAGTTGGGCGGCGCAATGTCGCGCGCGGGGACGATTCGCGCATGGCCGAACCGAATGACGGCGCCGGGGACGAGCCGGAGCTGCCCCTTGCGACCAGTGTTGGCTACCAGCTGCGCATGGCGCACCGCGCCTCACAGCGTTACCTGCAGGAGCGGATCGAGCCGCACGGCGTCACCCTCGGCATGTGGTACTTCCTGCGCGTGCTCTGGCAGGAGGATGGGCTGACCCAGCGCGAGCTCTCGCGCCGGATCGGCACGATGGAGCCGACGACGCTGAGCGCCATCGCCGGCATGGAAAAGAGCGGTCTCGTCGTACGCGAGCGCAACGCCGTCGACCGCCGCAAGCTGCACGTCTGGCTGACACCGAAGGGCCGGGCGCTGAAGGCCCAGCTCCTGCCGCTCGCGGTCGGCGTCGTCGAAAAGGCGACGGAGGGCTTCTCCCCCGAGGATCGCGAGCGCTTCCTGACCTATCTCGGGATGGTCCAGCGCAATCTCGCCGAACCCCGCTCCCAGGCTTCGGCAGAGGAATGAACGCGGCGGCCATTGGCTGCCGCGACCTCATTCACCAGCGCGGGCGCGGGCCATAGGAACCGTCGCAGCCGACCAGCGGTCCGCCGGGATAATAGTCGTCGATGATGATGTCGGGCAGCGGGCAGCCGCGGCGGCGCGCGGCCTGGCGCTTCGGCGCCTGGTAGCTGTCGCGCTCGACCATCGCGGTGCGGGCGACCGGACGCGGCGGAGCGGCAGGCATGTCGAGTGCGGGGACCTCGGGACGGGCGGCGCGGGCGCGCTGCGGCGCGGGCACCGGAGCTGCGGCGGGCCGCTCCTCGCTCAGGCGGGGCCGCGGTGCGGGAAGCGGTACGGCGGTGACCTCGTTGCTCTGCTTGTCCGCGGTGTTCGGCGAAGAAGCCGCGATGATGACGTCCTCGGAGGTGGCGCGAACCAGCTTCGAGACGCCGGTGTCGAGGGCGACGGTGCGGAACGGCGTGTTGCCGCAGCCGCCGCAGCGGCTGGGGTCGAGCGGCACGAGGTCGACACGGACCTTGCCGTCATCGGCGCTCTGGCCTTCGCCGGCGGCGCGCGCCGCGATCATGATCTGGGCGGCTTCCTCGAGCTGTTGCTCGATCAGCGCGGTGCGCAGGCCGCGTGCCCGGCGATAATTGACGACCTCGTCGCCGCCGGAAACCAGGATCGCGAAGGGAGCGCCCTTCGGCACATTGCCGCGTAACTCGTTGCGCAGGCGGCCGACGGCGCGCTGCGCCTCGGGGGTGACCTCCCAGCTGCCCGGCGCGAAGGGGATCGCGCCCGTCGTCATGATCTCGCGGGCCGCCTGGACGACGCCGATGGTGACGGTGCGGCCCGAGAATTCGAGGCGCAGCGACTGCGGGCGCTCCGCGATCTTCGGCGCGCCGGCGGGGGCCGTCTCAGTAAAGCTCGGCATCTGGCTGGCGGCGGCGCCGTCGCGGTCAGGCTGGGCCAGCGCGGCGCCGGCCGAAACGAGGATGGCGAGGGCGGCGACGGCGAGGCACTTGCGGCTCTCGCTGCGGATCGCGGTGACGATGTCGGTCTGGAAGCCCATTTCGGGTCTCCTCATGAAAGTGGCGAGCACGTTGCCGGGTCCTTGGCCGGCTTTGGGCTGCTTTCGCAGGCGAGGCCTGCGACCCGATCATTCGAGACCTTCTTCCCCTGCCTCGTCGAGAAAAATCACGGCATTCGCGAAAACGCAGCTGAAGCGTGCAAGGTTCGGGCAATGCCGATGCGGCGCCCGGCCCTCCAAGGGCTGGCCGTGGCACTGGCGAGGCAATATGACTATACGGCAAGGCAACACGGGGGAACCGATCGTGAAGATCGCAGATAATCACCACGAGAGCATCGAGCTTGATCAGAACATGACGCGCCGGACACTGGGCGGATTGTTCGCGGCTCTGCCTTTGCTGGCCTCCGTGCCCGCGCTGGCACAGACTGATCAGGCGGCTACCAGCATTCTGCGCTCGCTCGCTCCCCATGATCGCAGCCCCGGCCGGCGCAGCGCGCCGGTCACCCGTCGCGTCCGTACCCGCTCCTCCGGCGTGGTGCAGGAGATCGAGATCGATCTGAGCCGCCGCGTCGAGGTCACGGTCTTCTTCGCCAACGATTCCGCCGCCCTGCGCCCGGGCGCACAGCAGGCGCTGGCGCGCCTGGCGGTGGCGCTGCGCGATCCGATCCTCGCCGATCAGCGCTTCCTGATCGCCGGCCATACCAGCCAGGACGGCGACTACGACTATAATGTCGCCCTGTCCCAGGATCGTGCGGCTTCGGTCACCAACTGGCTGATGGGTTATGGCGGTGTCGACGGCAACCGGCTGCAGGCCCATGGCTTCGGCCCGGACATGCTGCGCAACCCGCGCAACCCCTTCTCGCCGGTCAATCGCCGCGTCGAAGTCATCGCCATCACCGGCTGACGTGCCGGTCGCCTTATCGCTTCAACCGCCTGCCTCCAGGGGTAACCACCATGGCCTTCTTCAAGCGTCTCATGCTCGGCTTCGCCCTGCTGCTCTCCTTCGCAGCCGCCGCCAGCGCCCAGTCCACGAATTCCCGCATCAACCTCCTGGTGATGTCGGATGATGCCGATCCCGATACGGTGCCGCGCAACAACCGCATCTTCAACCGGGTGCAGCTCCAGCTCTCGGAGTATCTCAACACCCGCGGCTTCCAGGTCTATGACGAGACCAGCCTGGCCCTCGGCATCACGCCGACCGGCCGTGTCCGCCGCCGCGACGCCGAGCTGATCGAGATCGCCCGTTCGGTTTCGACGCCGATTGACGCCATGGTGGTCTATCAGATCTACGCTTCGGCGCGCCGCTCGGTCGCGGCCGACATCCGCTTCCCCGAGATCCGCATCGCCGGCCGCGTCCTGAACGTGCGCAGCGGCCAATTCATCGCGGCCTTCGAGGTCGGCGGCTTCCAGCTGCCGGCGCTGCCCAATCCCTGCGGCGCCGAATGCCTGCTCGAGACCGTCGGCACCCATTCCCGCGTGCTGGCGACCGATCTCGGCGCCGCCATCGCCCTGAAGCTCGAGGGCTTCGCCCGTCAGCCCGGCGTCGCTGCCGGCGGCGGCAAGGATGGTGTCGGCGGTGGTGTCGCCGTGGCCCAGGGCGATGGCTGCGCCAACCTGCCCACCGACTTCGAGATCCAGCTGCGCGAGTTCACGACCTCCGAAGTCGACCGGATCGAGAGCGAGTTCGTGCGCTGGGGTTGCTATCGCAGCCACCGCACCGTGCGGATGACCGGCAACTCGGCCGACTTCTTCTACAGCACCTCTTCGGACTCGGCTCGCCTGACCCGCAATTTCCGTCTGATGATGGAACTGGTCGGTCTCAACGGCCAGATCACCTTCACCGGTAATCGCCTGACCGTGAGCAAGGTCTCGACCCGCTGACAATTTGACTGAAAATAGCGGCCGGGTAACCATTATTGCCGGCGCGGCTATACGAAGATGCCACCCGGTCGACAGGTGCCGGGTGGCTTGTTATTTTAAATGTGGCAGAAATTAGCATTGTGGACGGCGCAGGCGGAAGGGCTGGGTTTCCGCTCCTGATGATCGTGTCCGATGCTGGATGCGGGCAATTTGCAAATGGATTGGGGCATCGACCCGGCACGGGTCGCGGAGATCGGCACCATTGCCTCTTCGCGCCGTTTCTCCGCCCGGGACACTGAGAAGTTCGTTCTTGCGATCACTGGTGGCGGCTCGGAAAATGCCGACCTGCCGCTCTGGGACATGCTGCAGGTGCTGTTCGCACTGGGGGCATTGACCGCCGGGCCGCGCATGCCGGCACGCGACGCCGCGATCGGCTGCCTGCTGGACGAGAGCGGCATCCTGCTCCGGCCGCTGCGGCAGGAGAAGCCTGTCGGCGCCGAGCTGGCCGGCGCCTCGATCGAGGCCTCCGCCACCGAGGTCGTCCTGTCCTACGGCGCCGGCAAGACCCGCTCCTTCTCCTGGAGCCGGGTGCGGCGGGCGCTGGGGCTGGCCGACTTCCTGTTCGCGGCCGAGGCGGATGATCGCTCGGAGGGGGGGCTCGCGGCGCTGCGCAGCGCGCTCGACGCGGTCTTCGCCCTCGCGGTCTTCGACGAGGACGGGCTGAAGCGGGCGGTGCAGGAGCCGGCGCGCTTCATGCGGGCGTGGCGCAGGCGGCATCTGCCGCTGCTCGCCTTCGCCGACCTGATCCGCCAGCGCGAGGCTTTCCTCAACGCCAGCGGCCGGCGCGAGCGCCAGCGCGAATTCGATCCCGACGACCTCGTCTCGCTCTGGAGCTTCGCCTTGCTGCACGGCGAGACCTGGAGCTTTGCGCGCTTCGCCGAGCGCTTCAGCGCGCTGATCCGCGAGGAGCGTTCCAGTGTCGGTCGCCGCGACTTCATGGCGCCGGCCTCGATGGACAGCCTGATGGCGCGCCAGCCCTCCGAGAACCCGGAGGAAGCGCTGATCGCCTGGCTCGACCACCAGGCGGTCCTCGGCGAGCTCGAGCCCGAGGATATTGACGAGGAGGACGACGACGAGCCCGAGGAGGAGGATGAGGACGGCGTGGTGCGCGAGCGTGTCTACGCCGCGCTGATGCGCCTGCCCGCTGATCCGAAATTCCTCAACAAGGAGGAACGCGAATCCGTCGGCCGGGCGCTCGCCTTGCTGCCGATCGCCCATGAGCAGCCGTTGACGCTGGCGCGCTCTCGGGCGGTGGCACCCTGGGAGAACCGGCTGGTCGAGGCCAGCCGCCGCGTCGCAGGCTCCAATCGCGGGCAGGTCGACCAGACCCCCGACCCGTTCGACTATCCCGGCATCGCCCAGGCGTTGGGCGCGCTCGGCAAGCGCTTCGACGAATTGTTGCTGATCGGCGTTGCGCTCGAGGCGCTCGAAGGGCCCGCCAATGCGGCGGTCCTGGCCGAGGGACAGAAGGTTCTGCGGCGCTGGCGCCATGATCGCGCCAGTTTCCGGATCGACGATGCGAAACTGGCACTGATCTTCGCAAGGCATGGGGGAGCACTGAGAACCGTTGCAGGAGCCCTGCAGCGGATCGTCAGGCAACAAAGGCGCTTCGGAGAATCCGCGGACCTGGCTGCCCAGGCCGCACTCGACGAGGCGCGCTTCACCGAAGTGTTTTCGCAGCGCTATCAGGGGCGGGTGAAACGGCCATGACAGATTTCGCTACCCAGGGTCCGAGCGAGGAAGATCCGCGCATCGGACGTGCCGCCGCCCGGCTGGTTCTGGCCGCGCTTGCCAGCACCGAGGCGGAGGAGACTGCGGCTGCGAGCATCAGCCGAGCCGATCTCTGGGCTCATGCCCGCCGGGTCCAGGGCGATCCTGTGAATTTCGCCGCCGAGCGCGCCATCCGCACCGATCCCGAGGCGGCAAGGCTCTATCGCCGACTGCTGTCCTTCCAGGCGGTGGCGCGCAGCGAGCTCGCCGCCGCCGCCTACGACAGCAGCGCGACGCACCGGCGCATCGGTTCCTTCGAGCTCGACGTGATCGAGGAGGACGACGCCCCGCCGGCGCTCGTCATCCAGTGCCTGTCGGACTCGGTGCCGGCCCCGACCATGATCGAAGTGGTCTCGATCGAGGGCGTTGTCCGCCTGTCCCTGCCGGCGCCGGTCGACAAGCACATCGTCATCGACCTGCCGCGCCAGGACGCCGAGCGCGATCTGCTGCGATTGATGCTCGCCAACCCGCTCGCGGGCGTTTATCTGCTGTAACGTCAAGTATACGCCGCTTGGAGGCGGCGAGGACGGCTTGGCTTCCGCAGCGGCAGAGTCTGGCGAGAGAGGGAAATGGCTTCAGGAGAACAGAACGTCAGGCGTTCCGGCGTCTTCGTCGTCGTGCCCACCACCGACCAGCCCATCGTCCTGAAGAAGCTCGCCTGGTCGGCCCGCGTGCCGGTCTCGCGGGTCGTGCTCGCGACCGAGAGCTCGGAAGTGTGCGAGCCCTGGAGCACGCAGTACAGCAATCTGCTGCGGCCCGGGGAACCCTTGCGCCAGATTCTAGGCCTGCCCGATGGCGGGAGCTATCGCCTTGCCGCGTCTGGTGCGATCGATCAGGGCAAGAGCTGGATGGTGCCGACGCTGGCTGCGCATTGCGCGCTCGCCCATGGCGAGGCGGTGACGCACAAGGCCTCAGAAGCCAGGTTGCTGATCTGGGGCACCGGTGCGATCGACCTCTCCGTCGCCGATACCGCCGCCGAGGCGCGAGTCACCCAGCAGGAATACCATCTCACCACGAAGATCGACCGCTCTCGGCACCTCTTCGCCGATGCCGAGCATGGCGCGACCCCGGTTCTCGCGCTGGTGCCGCATGGCGACGAGGCCGAGCGTGCCGCCGGCATCCTTGGCAAGATTCTCGGCAACCAGCCGCATCATATCGCGATCGTCGCTTCGCTTGCCGACATCGTCGCCCCGATCGAGCTCTATCTGCGCTCGGGCTCGTTCCAGCCGCAGATGGCGGCACCGGAGCCGGAAAGGCCCACGGCCCCGGTCTCCGCCTCGATGGCCCTGAAGCCATTCAAGCCCGAGCCGGCAGAGCAGCCGCCCGAGCCGCAGGCGCCGCGCGCGGCCGAGCCGCCGCCGCAGACGATCGCTCAGCCGCACCCAGCCGATGAAGCACCTCCCATGGCGGATATGGCGCCACGCTCGCGGCGTTCGGTGCTCGGCGAGGAAGCCTCGCGGCCTTCCTCGTCGCGCCTGCCGGTCATCGCAGCCGCGGCCGTGGTCCTGCTCGCGGGCGGTGCCGGCGCGGCCTGGTATGCGCTGCGCGATCCCGGGCCGAGCGGGTCCGATCAGGGGCCGCCGACCCTGACCCTGTCGACCCCTTCGACCGGCGCGAGCGGGCAGAGCAGGCCGAGCCAGCCCCAGTCGCAGCCTGCACAGCAGCAGAGCGCGGCGGTTCAGAACAACGCGCCGGCGGCCGCCTCCGGGCCGGCCCTGGCGCGGCTGGTGATGCTGTCGCCTCCGTCCGGCAGCAGCTGCGATGCGCAGATCTACGAACTGAGCCCGCGCTATAGCGAGAGCGCGGTCGAGGTCGCCGAGGCGGCCAGCATCCAGATCGATGGCCAGGAGATCTGCGGCTTGGCCTTGGAGCCGGTCGCGCCCGCCAAGGGCAAGTTCCAGCCCGGTACCGGCCCTGCCGTCGTCGCCTCGAAATCGAGCGCCACGCGCCTCGTCTTCAACCCCACGGCGATCCGCAGCGGCATCACGGCCTTTCCGGTGATCCGGATCGAGGAGCCGAAGCCGCTCGCCATCGAGATCAAGCGCCGCTAGAGCATTTTCAGGCGAAGTGGGTACCAGTTCGCCTGAGGAAAGTGCGATAAAACAAAGGATTAGAGCATTTCCGCAATTCGCGGAATGGCGGAAATGCTCTAGGCGCCGCGCCTCCGTTCTGACGCGGTCACAGCGACCTATCGCATTCGGAGTTTTTCGAAGAGCGGCTTCCGCTTTTCGCTCCGTTGCCATGAGCCGGTCCGGTTCACGACGCCCGCACCCGGCCCGCGCATCTGCGACCTGCGTCATCCGAGCGCCGCCGGTCGCCTCATCTCGCGCAAATCGCTGCTGCAGCCACCCGCGTCAGCCGGAGCGATGGCGCAGGGGGCGTTACAGCCCCGCCCGCGTCAGCCCGCGCCACAGACCCCAGGGCGGCGGATCATTGGTCGGCGAGAGCTGGCGGATCGCGGCGAGGCGCCCGGCGATCAGCGCGATCGCGATCGAGGGCAGCGCCATCAGCATGTGATGCGAGGTCGCAGCCGCGATGAAGGTCATCGGCTGGCCCATCACCGGCAAGAGGCCGAGCGCATTGCCCCAGGAAATGCTCCAGTGCAGCGCGAAGATGGTGACGATGCCGACCAGGATGATCGCCATGCCTTTGTTGGCGCCTTCCTGAGCCGAGCCCATGGCACGCTCGCGCATCAATCCGACGGCGAGCGTCAGCAGGCCGAAGGCGGTGACGACCTGCGCCGCCAGCAGGGCAAGGCCTGCAGGCAGGCCGAAACGGACCATCATGAAGGTGGCGATGAAGTCGTTCTGGACCACCGGCACACGCACGAGGTCGCTGACGGTGAAGCGGCTCGCCGTCTCGTCGACGATCTCGCTCTTGCGCTCGGCGATCGGCGTCGCGCGTGCTCCCGGTAGCATGGCGCAGAGCGAGACCGGCGAGGGCGGTAATTCGTCGAGCGCCCGGCGGACTTCCGGCGGCGTCTTGTCGAGGCCGAGATCGAGCCGCGCCAGCGTACAGGGCATCTCGGCGAGCGCCACCTTCGACTGCAGCAATTGGAAGCCGAGATCGCGATGGATCACGTCGGGATTGCGGGTCTCGCCGGCAGCGGCGCTACGCAGCTTGGCGTGGTCGAGATCGTACCAGGTCAGGAGGCGTTCGGCAGGGACGCGGAAGGCGCCGCCGCGGGCCTTCTCGAGCACGTCGATCGCCGCCAGCCGCTCCTTCGGCAGGTTCCACTGGCCGGAGATCGCATAGGTGACGAGGCCCGGGAAGGCGTAGATCAGCGCGGCGTTGATGCCGAGCAGGATCACCAGCACCAGCGCCAGCACGCCGCCGCGCGGCCAGCCGAGCTTGCGGACCTTGCGCTGCGGCGCATCGGCCCGGCGCAGGAAGACGCGGGTGATCTCGAACAGGCGCTTCAGCGTGCTCGGCAGCAGGAAGGCGAAGGCGAGCACCACGGTGGTGATGATGATGATCAGCGCCGGGGAATAGTCGCTCTTCAGGAACGGGATCGCGGTCAGGAACAGGATGAAGACCAGCACCGTCGCCAGGCTGACGCCGAGCCAGGAGATGTAGTGGCGCTGGTTGTAGAAGAAGTCGATCCGCGAAAAGCCGAGGAAGATATGCGCCAGCACCAGGACGAGCGCGATCTTGCCGAGTTCGACCGGCTGGAAGCCGGCGACGCCGGTTTCGGTGCCGAGCACGCCCCAGGCGACGAAGGCGACCAGGATCAGGAAGGCGGGAATCGCGCGCAGCAGCTGGTCCTTGAAGCCGACTCCCATGAAGAACGAGCGCGGCAGGGCGGCGATGGCGCGTTGCGGCTGCAGGGCAACGACCACCGCGACGACCGGGATCAGGTCGAAGAACAGCAGCTTGTTCTTCTCGGCATGGATGGTGAAGTCGGTCTTCTCGGCGTCGATGCCGAGGGCCAGCAGGGTCAGGCTGCCGAGGCAGCACAGGCCGAGCAGGCCCAGCCAAGCGACGCGCATCGGCGTGGTGAAGCGCGGCCCGACCATCAGCAGGAGGCAGGCGATGGCATAAGCCAGGATGGTGGCGTGCAGCGCGCCTTCATAGGAGATCGAGGCGCCGCCCAGCCGAGACAGTTCCGGCGCCAGCACCAGCATCGTCGTCGCGGCGATGAAGCCGGTGGCGCCGAGCGCGCCGACCAACCTGACCAGGATGGCGCTGCGCCGGAAGGCGCTGGCCTGATGCATGGCCGACAGGATGCCGAAGGCGGCGAGGCCCAGCGTCAGCACAAGGCGCACGATCCGCTCGACGCCGTTGAGCGAACTCAGCGGATTTCCGATCTCCGCACCGGACATCGGCTGACGCGGCGGTGTGATCACCGGCCTGACGCTTTCCGTCGTCGAGGCCTCGCGCAGTTGCTCGGCATCGGCGGGGTCGAAGCGGTGGGTCTTGCTGAGCGGGGTCAGCCGCAGCGGCAGGCGCCCGCCGGCTTCCTCCCCGATATCGACCGCATAGCGCGTACGCCCGATGATCAGATGGCTGAGCCGAGCAGGTCCCTCGGGATCGAGCTCCCAGGCGATGTCGCCGAAATCGGTGACGCGCTGGTTGCCGCGGGCAAAGACCACCGGCGGGCGCGGGGCGTCGACCGCGTCGCCCGGCGCCAGGAAGAAGCCGCCGCCACGCGCCACGATGGTCAGCGCCTTGAAGGGCAGGGCGCCGGCGGCGACATGCGCCTCCTCCCTCACAGTGCAGGTCAGGCGTCCGCCGATCTGGACGATCCGGTCCTCGCCGCGCTCGTCGGTGGCGATCATGCCGGTGACGACCTCGCGGATGCGGTCGGCGGTGCTGCGCGGCTGGCAGACCGGCAGGGCATTGCCGTCGAGCCGCAAGGTCGAGACCGGACCGGTGCGCTGCACCGTCAGCTTGCGGCCGGGGCCAGGCTTGCTGGCCTCCGTCAGGGTCAGCTGCAGATTGCCCGGGCTGGCCTCGTCGACCGTGATCGCCAGCGCCCCGGCGGCGATGCGGTCGCCGGGCTGGAAACGCCAGCGCGACGAGAAGCTGCCCGAGCCATTGGCATAGTCGAGCCAGAGCCGACGGCTGTTGGCGACATTGCGGATGTTGACCCGCCCGTCGGGTAGGCGGGTGAAGGCGACATGGCGCGTCTCGGCGGAATCGAAGCGCTGCGGCTGCAGCAGCTCGCGCCGGCCGATCGCGACGGTTTCGCCGCGTGCCAAGGCGAGATCGAGCCGCTCGAGGCTGACCACCGGCCGCGCCGTCTCGATCAGGTAGCTGGTGTTGTGCCACCAGAAGCCGAGCACGGCGAGGCAGGCGGCGAGCAGGACGAGGCCGGTCACCGCGCCGCCGGTGGAGCCGAGGCGGATGCGCGGCAGGCGGAAAGGGCGGAGTTGGAGCCAGCGGCCGAAGAGCTGGCGCAATGCGGTCGTCTCGCTCACTTCTTGTCTCCGAGCGCGGCGACCTTGCCGAGCAGCCCGGCCATCAGCCGGCCGCAGGCACGTCCGCCGGTTTCCCGCGTATGCGAGACCAGGCAGGTGAAGGCGACGCGCTTCCTGCCGGCGACATCGTTCATCCAGCCGGCGAACCAGGCCGAGTTCATGCCGTCGGTGGTGTCGGCGGTGCCGGTCTTGCCGAAGATGCGGCGCCTGATCTCCGGCGGCAGGCTCGCCATCACGCCGGCGGCGGTGCCGCCCGGCGAGTTGACCACGCCGAACAGGCCGCGCTGGGCACCGTCGAGGAAGGGTTCGGCCTGGCGCGGGTCCATGCCGGGGATCACAGGCTCGCCCTCGTTGGGTTGCGGCGTCTCGGCGACGTCGCCGACCGGCTTGAGCACGCGCGGGCGGATCACCTTGCGGGCGCCGAGGGAGCCATAGATCGAAGCCATCGCGATCGGGGTGGCGCGCACGCCCTGGCCGTAGGAGTTCGTCACGAGGTCGATGCGGCGGGCGTTGCGCTTGTCCTCGACCGCGAGGTCGAGCGCCTCGCCCGTCAGGCGCTGCGCGCCCGGCACGATGCCGCGGGTCAGGTCGACACCGGGCTGGGCGAGCTGACCGGGCTGGGTGATCGGGTAGAGGTGCTCGGTCATGCGGGCGAGGACCGTGCCGGTGCGGGCCAGGACCGTGCTCGGCCTGCCGCCGACCTTACTGCCGTCCATGGTCAGCGCCACGCCGGCGAACCACAGGTTCGACGACTTGATCAGGGCCTCGCAGAAGCCGATCTGCGCGCCGCGTCCGCCGTCGGGGCAACCGGTCTGCGACGGCGCCAGGATGCCGACATTGAAGCCCGCGCCGCCATAGTTGGCGATCTGCACGCCGTCGACGTTGAGCGTTCCGCCGCCGGGGATGCCGAAGATCTGCGCCTGCTGCGCCGGCGGCGTGCGGCCCATGATGATGTCGGCGAGGCGCGGTTGCTCCTTCAGGGCGAGGATGCCGGCAAGGCCGGTGACCAGCTTGAAGGTCGAGCCCGGCATGGTGTGGACGTCGCCGGCGCGCCAGCCATGGCCGGCGAGTGGGCTATCGCTATCGCGGCCGGTCGAAAGCGCCTGGATGTCCCAGCTATGCATGCCCGGCACGAAATCCGGCCAGCTCGCCATGCCGAGCACGGCGCCGGGCTCGTCGCCGGCATCCATCAGCAGCACGACGGCGCGGCCATCGCCCTGGTCTGGCGGCTCCTGCTCGGGCGCGAGGTTGACCGGCAGCGGGCCGGGCTTGCGCGGGCGCTTGCCGCGGGCGATGCGCTCGCCCATCTGCGTGTAGACCGCTTCCTGCACCAGCTTCTGCAGGCGTGGCTCGATGGTCAGGACGAGGTTCTCGCGGGTCCGGGCCCGGCCCAGCGCGGCGGAGAGCGAGCCGACATCGCCGGCGCCATAGCCGATCATCGCGGTCAGGCCGAGCTCGTCGACGATCGGCAGCGGCACGCCATTGGCGTCGAGCGCCGGCGTGCCGTCGGCGAAGGCGAGCGCCCGGCCGGCGCCGCTGCGCCTCTGGGTTACGGCGCCGCGCCAGCCGAGCTCGCAGACCAGCTTGGCCTTGGCGCGTTCGCAATCGGCCTCGATATGCGAGGAGCGCCAGAGCTTGACCTTGCCGTCCTCAGCCTGCACCCCGGTGCCGCCGAGGATCTCGCGGGCCCGCGGCGGCACGGCGCGCACCGGCGAACCTTCGACCGTGATCTCGGTCTCGCGCCGGCGCTGGCCGGTGATGGTGAAGCGCCAGCCATGCGGCAGACCCTGCGCCGCCTCCTCGACGCAGGTCGCGAATTCGTCGCTGTCGGAGCAGATGCGCTCGGCGGCGATGCTCATCCCGGCGAGGCGCACGGTCTGCTGGTCGCGCTTGGGGTCGAGATTGGCCCGCTCATTGCCGACGACGATGCGACTCGGCTCCAGGATCATGTCGACGGTGATGCGTCGGCTGCCCGCCGGCAGGCGGGAGGACAGGGCGAGGCGGTCGTCGCGCTCGCGCAGGGGGCCGAACAGCGCCCAGTCCGAGAGCTGGTTGGCGCGGCGGGTGGCGAAATCGGAGAAGTCGCGCGGCGGCGGCACCGCATTCGGCATCACGTTGAGCGGCGCGGCGAGATCGGTGGTCTGGGCGACGCGGGCGGTCCAGCTCGAGGGCCGGCAGCCGGCCGGCACCACCGGCAGGCTCAGCGGCGTGCCGTCGGCGCAGCGCCGGTCGGGCGCGCGGTCGTCACGGGCGGCGGCGATCAGGAAGGAGTTGTTCCAGGCCAGCATCTCGGAACGGATCTGCTGGCCGGCCGGCAGGTTGCAGAGCCGGTCGAGCAGGGTGCGCGAGAATTCCTTGGTGCCCTGCGGCGTCGGCAAGGTCAGCGACGGATCGTACAGCGCTTCGCAGGGCTGCGAGCGGATCGTCGGTCCGGCCGGGTCGAGCCAGATGAGGCCGGTCGAGACGGCCTGCGCGAACAGGTCCTCGTTCGAGCGGCTGGTTTCGGTGAAGTCGGGCTGCTTGATCCAGGCCCGGCTGGCGGCGAGCTCGCCGATCAGCCCGCCCGAGAGCCAGAGGAAGCCGGCGATGGTGACGAGCCCGACGGCAAGTGCGACCATGCTGCGCTTGAGGCCGCGGAAGAGCGGATGGCTCATGGCGTCGCCCCCCGAAGCTCCACCACAAGCGGCCCGAGCACGAAGGGGCCGTTGGCGGGGATGGTGCAGGTGCCGGCCGGCTGCGCCTTGCGGTCGCCGAGGATCCAGATGTCGCCGGCCGATTGTACCGCAACGCCCCCCGGCACCGCGGCGATGAAGCCGACCGGGTTGTGATCATAGAGATTGTCGAGGCGCTCGACCACGCCGGAGCCGAATTGCACCCGCACGGCCTCGCCGAGCCAGTCGAAGCTGCCATAGCCGCGCGAGGACTGGTCGGGGCCGAAGGCGATCGCGGTCTGCTCGCGCGGTAGCGCGATATAGCCGAGCTCGCCTTCCTCCAGCATCAGCACCGAGCGGCGGCGATTGTCGAAGCCGATGCTCTCGGCCCGGAACTCGCCGCCGGCGCGGCTGTAGCGCAGCTCGCGGCGGTCATAGCGGCGCGCGTCGCGCCCCTGCACCACGATGCTGTCGCGCGGCGCGAGCATCGCCGAGGACATCAGTCGCCCGCCATGGCTGCGCTCGACCCAGTAGCGCGCCATGCGCCGGCCGCCGAAATTCTCGGGGATGGCGAGGCCGAGCACGGCAAGGTGCGGGCCCCTGGGCGGCTGCTGGTGCAGGCGGCAGGGCCGGCGGTCGAGGATGACGTCGACCATGCCGAGCGAGACGCGGCCGGTCTGCGGGCGGATGCCGAGAATCTCGAAGCGGGCATCGATGCCGCCCTGCATCGGCGTCGCCAGCGTCTCGACCTGGATCGCCTGTGCCCGTGCCTCCGGCGTTTGGGGCAGGGCGGTGAGCAGCGGCAGGCCGCCGGCCTCGCGCGCCGAGGAATCGACCGGGTAGCGGCCGAGGAAGAAGATCGTCCCGGCCGGCAGGTCGGGATGGACGGCCGGGGTCAGCATCTCGCTGCGCGAGAAGGCGAAGCGCGACTGGCCGGGATAGAGCCCGCCGGCGGTGTTGGCACCGATGATAGGCTGGCCGATGGCGATATCGGCGTTCTGCTTGATGATCACCTCGCCATGCGGGAGCAGCCCGCCCTGCGGCGGCGCGTGCACGCCATGGCCGAAATAGACCGCGACCGGGGCCGCTGCGTGCATGCTCTGCTCGACATGGATGGTGACGCCAATATCGGGGTCGATCACGTCGCGGAAGCGCTGCTCGATCCGGTCGGCGAGGAACCGGCCGAGCTCTTGTGCGCCTGGCAAGGCTTCGGCGGTCAGCACCACGATCGAGGTGAAGGGGATGTCGATCGGCTGCGGCCCGCTGCCGCCGTCGATCAGAGCGATGCCGCGATTGCGATCGATCAGGTCTTCCAGCGAGAGGCGCGCATCCTTGGTCGGCTGTCCCGCCTGGGTCAGGGCGAAGACCGGCTTGCGCCAGAGGTTCTCGATGCCCGGCATAGCCTCGCCCGGCTCGCCGGCGACCGCGCGCAGGCAGGTCAGCCTGCGGGGATCATGCATCACCAGGTCCATCAGGTCGGGCAGGGCCATGGCATCAGCTCACTTGGCGTCGGGAAAGGCTGCGGAAAAGGCTGGAAACGGGTGGAAGCGCAGCGCGGGAGCGAGGCCAGCTCGTCCTTGCTGCCGTCAGAGCGGTTTTCGCAGCGGGGAGCGTCACGATCGTCCCCGCCTCAATAGATGCGCGAGACGCGGTCGTGCTCGATCCGCCAGCAGGCTTCCCAGCCTTCATTGGCGGCGAGCACGGTGACCTTCCGGCTGGTCGGCGACAGCACCTCGGAGACGATCTCGCAGGTGCCGAACCCGTCCAGCCCCTCGCGATGCGCTTCGACGATCGAATCGCCCTCGAGCAGCACCATCGGGTCCTGCCCGGCGAGCAGCGGACGCAGGCGCGACAAGGCCTTGCCCTGGGGGTCGAGCCCCGGGATCGTCCGCACGAACTGGAAACGCCGGCCGAGATTGGCCCGTCCGCCGAGGCTTGGGGCGATCTCGTCATGCTCGGCATGGAGCCGGTCGCCCGAGCCCATGTCGTAGCCGAGATAATGGATGCGCTCGGCGGCGAATTCGGTGCGCAGGCCTGTGGCGCCGAGGTCGCGCATCTGCACCGCCATGGCGGCGATGCCGAGCGGATTCTTGTGCAGCACGGCGCTGCCGGCCATGTCGCCCTCGATGCCGAGGATCGCGGCGCCCGCGATCACCGCCTTCTTCATCGCCGCCGGCGAGAACGGGCGCTCGAACGGCAGGGCGGCGTGACTCGCCTGCGCTTCCTGGGCGATCGCCTCGAAGATCGGCGGCCAGAGCGCGGCGCGGCCGGTCGGCACCATCACCACGGTCGGCCGCTGCTGCGGATTCGGGCCGGCGGCGCGCGCCATGCGCGGCAGCATACCGCCGAGCACGGCGGCGATCTCGTTGAGACGCTCGGACGCTGCGCCGGCCCCTTTTTCGAGAGCCGTGCGCGGCAGCTTCAGGATGAGGCGTCGCGTCCCCGCGCGGTCGGCGGGGTCGAGCGCAAGGCGCAGGCCGGACGGCAGCTCCGCCTCGGCCAGAGCCGGCTCGCCTTGCGCGACGAACAGGCCCGCGGCCTCGCCATCGCCCCGCAATTCAGCGAGGACGAGGTCGAGGCTCTCATCCGGCGCCTCGGGATTCCAGCGATAGGGCGCCCGCGCGGTCTCCGATTTGGCCGTGAGCCGCGCGGCGAGGTTCGCCTTGGCCCGTTTGACGGCATTGCGCAGCCAGGCTTTGGCGGTGAGCGCCGCCGCGTCCTGGCGCTGTACGGCGCGCGCTAGAGAGGCCTCCGCGAAGGCCGGCTGCCAATGCGCCTCCTGGCCTTCCATCGCCTTGTCGATCAGCAAGGCGGCGGCCTCGGCCAGCGCCTCGTCCATCATGTCGCCGCCGACCGGCAGTCCGAAGGTCGCGAGCGTCTGGTTGGTCAGTCGGTCGCCGTCGCGCCGCAGGCGCGCGAGTGCGACGTCGCTGGTGCCACCGCCGATGTCGAGCGTCACCAGCAGCGCTTCGCCCTGGTCCGGCACCGCGGCGCGGACCTCGGGCAGGCTCGCGACATAGCGCGCCGCCGCGACTGCTTCGGGCACGGTGACGGCAGCGTCCGCAAAGCTCGTGGCTCCGGGAAAAAGCCGCTCCAGCCGCTGCGAGAACAGTTCCAGCGCCGCCCGGTAGCGCGAGGCGATCTCGTCGCCAATGCCGCTCGGGCAGGAGATCAGGATGCGTGGCACGATCGGCGCAGGGGCATGATCCTCGACCCGCAGTCGGTCCGCGCCGAGGCGCAGCACATAAAGGTCGACCAGCTCGTCGAGCACGTCGGCGACGAGCGGCGCGATCTCGACCGTATTGGTGGCTACGACCCGCTCCGCCGCCGCGTCGTAGCGATGGACCTGCTCGGGCAGCGTCAGCGAGACGGCGCCCGAGGTCAGGGCATGCTTCAGCGAATCCACACGCTTGCCGCCCTCAGGCAGCCCTCCCTGAGCCGGGGGCGCCGGCGCGGAGACGTCGTAGCGGCGCGAAAAGGCCTTGAGGCGCCGTGCCACGGTCGCCCGGTCGGACCCGATCAGGGAAAGGTCGGGCAAAGCGTGCGGGGCATGGTCGGCACGTAAGTTATTGCCGGAATCGAGACCGACATGGCTCGGGATCAGCGGCGCGGCACCTGCGTCCTGTAACGCCGCCTCGCCATGGCGCGGATCGACATGCCGCGCCAGCCAGGAGCCCAGCGCCAGCGGCCTGATCTCGGTGGCGCGGCCGGCGGCACGTGGCGCTCCCGACCAGATCGAGGTCGCGGAGGCGCCGAGGTCGATGCAGATCGGCAGCCTGTGGACGCGGCGGCTGTAGCGCACCGGAAGGCTCGCGCGCACCAGCGGCTGCCCGCCATCATCACCGGCCGCGATGGTGAGCTCGACCGTGATCGGCCCGCGCAGGACATTGGGGCCGCTGGTCCGGACGGCGCGCGAGAGCGTGGTGGTCAGGTTCTGCATCGGCACGACGGCGCGGCCCCGCCGGCCGAAATCGCCCTCGCGGACGATCTCGAGCGGGAAAGGCGTCGTAGCCTCCGCGACCTCGTTGTCGCCCATCCGGCTGACCACCTCGACGCTCAGCGGCGCTGTGCGGGTCAGCGGCCAGCGCCTGAGGTCGATCACCAGCCCGTCGCAGCGCACGATCGAGGTCTCGTCGTCGGGGTCGACCTCGGCGTTGAGGCCGCCTTCGATCACGAGATCGGACGTCGTGCCGAGCGGGCAGCTGAGATGCGAACCGGCGATCGTCAGGGCGACATCGCCACGGTTCTGACTGCGGATCGGCACCGAGCGCGCCTCGAGCGCGCTCGACCAGGGCCTCGCAGGCCCGTCGGGGTCATGGCTCGAGCCATCCTGCGCGATCCAGCCGCCGAGCTTGGCGGTCAACCGGACCTGCAACGCCGCCTTCGGATTGGCCTGGATCGTCTCGTCGACGAAATCGAGCACGGCGTCGCGTGTCAATGTCACGTCGAGCCTGACCTCCTGCCCGGCCAGCGCCGGTGCGTCGGCCAGCCAGAGCAGGTGCCGGCAGGTGCTGGCGCCGGCGTCGGGGTAGCGTCGCAGCGAGACCGAGTGGTCCATCGGTGCGGCGATGGCGAGCGACAGGTTCTGCGCCTTCAGGCCGAAGCAGCTCGCCTCGATGGTCAGGCCGCGCCTGCCTTCCAGCACGATGTCCTTGGGGATGTCGATGGCGATCTGGCTGACGCCGAGCGTCTTGCCGGTGGCGAGCGAATCGAGGTCGATCTCGACCGGCTCGATCCGCCATTCCGGCTGCGAGGCGCCGGCCAGCACCGCGATCTTGACGACGCGGCGCGGCGAGGCGCGGGCGCCGCCGGGCGTTTCGACGATGGTCGAGAAGGCGATCTCGAGACTGGCGTCACTCTCGATATCGGCCTGCTGGCGGTGGGTCGCGACGGCGCGCATCACCGCCTCGCGCCGCAGGCCGAGCATCAGACGCTCGCCGGCACGCACTGCCGCCTTGTCCAGCAGCGTGCCACCCTGCAGCCAGCCGATGTCGATGCCGCTCGGCAGGCTGGGGGCGTGCGAGATCAGTGAGACCGTGACCGCCTTGACCATGTCCTCGGGCGCTTCGAAGGCGAGGATGTCGATCAGGCCTTCGCTGCGGTCGAGCGCGATGGTGGCGCTGAAGCTCGCGAGCCGGGTCTCGAGATTGTAGCAGGACGCGGCGCTCATCCGTTCTCTCTTCCGGCTCCGGTCGGCGCCGGCTCATGCGTTGTGGCGCGGCCGAGCGCGGCGCCCCATTCGTGGTCGACGCCCGAGACGGCTGCCGCCCCGGCGAGATAGCGGGCGAGCGTATCGCTCGTTCCGGCGCGCAGCCGCCGATAGGCGGCGCCGAATCCTGGGTCGCCGGTATCGGCGAGTGCCTTGGCCGCGAAGGGCGTGCCGGCGAAGGCGGCATCGGCCTCGCGCAAGGCGAGATCGGCCAGCAGCAGGCGGCCATAGCCGCCCAGGACCCGACGCAGACCCAGCGCGTGCGGCGCCGCGGTATCCTCCTGGCCGAGAACCTGGCCGATCTGCGCCTCGATCGCGCCGAGCGCCGGTGTCAGGCCTTCCACGGCGTCGATCGTCGCCACGAAGCCCTGGGTCGTGCCTGCGAGGCGCGAGGCGCCGCGCAGGGCATCGCCGGCACGGTCATTACGCGCGGCGAGCCCCGCGAGGCCGGCCACCTTCTCCCAGGCGCCGATCAGCGCGCCCGCCGAGGCACTCTGCGCCGCCTCGCGGCGCAGGCCGGCGAAATGCTCGTGCAGCAGCATGATCTCGCCGGGCGTCAGCTCGCCCAGCCGTTTGCCCAGCTCCGCCAGCAGCGCGGAAGACTGGCCCGATTGCGCGCCGGCCTCGATGAGTTCGCTGCGCCGGCGCGCGACTTCCTCGAGCGCCGGTGCGACCAGGGGGCGGCGTTGCGCTCTGCGGCGCAGTTCAAGGAGAAGACCGTCGAGATTGCTCAGCGGGCGCTGGCCACGGCGCTTGCGGGCTTCGGCGATCGTCTGCTCGACCTCGGCGACGACATTCGTATCCAGCCAGCTCTGGTGCGCGCAGGCCGCGATGTCGTGCAGAAGCCGCATTGCTCGACGATCCTGGCCGGCCAGCGTCATCGCTTCGCGACCGAGGAGCTGCGGCAATACGGGCTCCTCGTACCAGCCGAGCAGGCGTTCCGTCTCCGCCGGCGGGGTCTCGGGCCCGGGCGCGGGCAGAAGCAGGCGCACCGCACAGGCGCGCGCCGCGACCTTCGGCTGCTCCACGGCCCAGAGCAGCATGGCGGTCTGCTCGCCTAGCGTGCGCTCACAGAGCTCGTCGGCTCGCGACGGATCGAGGCCCGTCAAGGCCGCTGCCGCCTCCAGCAGATTGCTGCCGGCCTCCGGGGCTTTGGCGCGCGCGTCGATCCGGGCGAAAGGGCCCGCATCGGCCGGCGCCTGCGCCCGTGCCGCCGCGATCTCCGCCAGGATCAGGCTCAGCTGGGCGGTTCGTGCCGGCGTGGCCTGCCAGAGGCCGTCGGCCAGCCGGCCGGCGGCGAGCGCGAGATCGTCGCGCAGAGGTGCTGCTGCGCCGGGCGTCGCCACGACGAGGGCCTGGCCGGTGCCACCGCCCAGCGTGAGCCCGGTCGAGACCGAAGCGGCATAGGTTTCGCGGTGCGAAACCGCGCCGAGCTCTCCGTCCTGCCAACGGATGGTCATCGGTGCGCCGTTTGCCGCCTCGCCGGCGCCGATCCAGACGAGCTGGCGGCGTGGTTCGGCGAAGACCAGGACCTCGTCCTCTTCGAGCCAGTCGGGAAGGCTCAGGCGGCAGGACCCGTCCGCATTGGCGATCGGCCGCAGCAGGCGAAAGCCGCGCCGCAAGGCGGCGACGCGGTTGAGGCCGGTGGCGTCGGTATCGCGCAAGTCGGCGGGCGTCGCGCCCAGCGCGTCGAGTTCCTCCTCGACGGCGAGCCGCAGGTCCTGATCTAGCTGCGCCAGTGCCTGTCGGGCTTGCCGCATTGCGGCCGGCAGATGCGCGACCAGGACGCCGCCGCCGCTGCCTTCGCCGCTGAAATCGAGCGTCAGCCCGTCGTTGCGGATGGCGGTGACGCGGGTCAGTGTGGCGCGCTCATCCGCCGGGTGCATGAACGGGCCGGCGAGCAGGCGTAAAGCTCCCGCTCCGGTTTCGGCGACCTGGTTCAGGCCACTGGCAATGAGCGTCTCCGGCGCGTCCTGCGGCCGCTCAGCGAGGGAACGGCGCTCGATCGCCAACGTGCCGGCGGTGCCATCGGAATGCGCTCGCAGCAAAGCGAGGCCGGCGCCCTGCGGGTCGGCCTGGTCCGGCGTCAGGCGCTCGTCGAGCTGGATCGCCACGACGCGGCTCTCGCCTTCACTCGGGACGGTGACGGCATGAAGCACGCGGCTGCCGGGCGGCAGCTTGCCTGAGAGCGGTGCGTCTTCGCCGTCGCCAGCCGCAATCAGCGTGATGCGGCCGCCGGTCTCTTCAGCCGCAAGGAAGCGGGCGCGGGCGCCTTCGCTCCAGACCGCGGCGACATGACGTGAGCCGTCCCAGATGATGGCGACGGGCGCCACGGAAAGATGCACGGGGGCTGGCTCCGGAAAGACTGGCGCGGGAGGATATCGGTGGCGGACCTTGCGCGATGGTCCGTCGTCTTGCAAGACGTTGCGGCATGACAGGCGGCGAAGCTTCCGTGTTGCTGGCGGATGCTGTCGCTTGCGAGGTCGAGTGGTCCCGCCCTAATCTTGCCGAGTTGGACGTGCGACTTTGCGGGATGGGCTTGCCTCGTCCTGCTCGTCCGGGCGGACCTGTCGACAGGCGTAGAGAACGGAGAGCGGTTTCATGGCGGCAGAGCCGGTTTGTTTCGCGGCCTTGCCCGCAGCCTTGCCCGCGCAGTGGGGCGCTTCTCCCGCGGACGCGCCGACAGGCGACGAGGTCGTCCGGCGCCGTCTGGTCCTGACCGGCCTCGACGATTCCGAGGTCGCCCAAGAGACAAAGGCGAGTTTCCTCGCGCCGCGCCTGTTGCCTCGCCTGTTCCGCGAGCCAGCGCAGGTCGGCTCCGAAGCGCGTGCCGCGCTCGAGGGGGCGGATCGCCTCGTCATCCTGCTGCCGATCGGCCGCTATGATGACGGCGTCTGGGCGCCGATCATCGAGCGCATCCTGCTCGGAGCCGGCGAAGGCGCCGCAAGGCCGCGCGAGACGATCCTGGCCTGGAGCGGCATCGAGCCCTTCCTTGCGCCCTTTGGCAGGCGCGCTTCGGAGATCTGGAGCGACCCACGTCTCGTGGAGTCGATGCTCGGCGTGTTCGAGCGCTCCGCCCGCTCGCTCGCCGCAGTCCTGCGCGAATCCGGCGCCGGGATCCGGCGCGGCCTGATCCGGTTCGAGCCCGGCCCGGCCGAGACGCCGGCGCGCGTGGCGCTGGCGCTCGCCTGAGCCGACGGCTACTTCCAGACGAGGGCGTTGGCGAGGTCGCGGCGGCCGCATTCGAGCGACATGGCGTTGACGGCGGCGCGGTAGCCCTGCAGCGAATAGACCACATGGGCGGGCCTGCCGTCGGGCGTGGTGCCGTTGAGTTCGAGGGTCGTGCCTTTGTTGTAGCCGGCGACCGCGTCCATATCGAGGATCGGCTGGCCGTTGGAGCCCTCCTTCATCGGGCGGATGAAGTTGCCGGGCGCGCTGGCGTTGAGCGGGCGCACATCGCCGCCTTCGGTCACCGAAGCCTCGATCGGCGCGCCCGGGCGGTAGTAGCGCTTGTCGTCGAGCAGATGCTGGATCGCGCCGCTGCCCTCGCTCTCGGCCGAGAGCAGGATGAAGGGCGCCTGCTCGCGCCAGTTGGTCGGCCCGGCTTCGGCGGCGGCGGTGTAGGCGTAGCAGGTGCGCTTGCCGGTGGCCGCATCCTCGACGACGCTGGCATACCAGTTCTGGAAGCGACGGATCAGGCGGCCCGGCGCTTCCGGCAGCAGCATGTCGCTGGTGTCGACCGCGCGGGCACGCAGCTGGTATTCCTGTCGGCTCGGTCCAGTATTGGCGACGCGGATGGTGTACTGGCCCGCCCCGAGTCGGTAGCGGCGCAGATTCGGCCGGCTCGGATTGGCGATGTGGATCGTCCGCAGCGGCGGGTGGCCCGGCGCGAAGACCTCGACGAGCAGCTTGCCGGGGCCGCGCAGGCTCGGCAGCGGGATGTCGACCTCGACATAGGATTCGCGGAGAATCGAGAAGGCGTATTGCTGCAGGCCGCGCCCACCCTCGACCCGCCCGTCGATACGCAGCGGCGTTTCGCTCAGGCGCGGCGCCGAGACGGCGTTCTGGTTGCGCGAGGAGCCGAGTGCCGCCCATTGGGTCGCGGTCGGCAGGTCGTCGAAGGCGACGAGGCCGCCGCTGAACACCGGGGTCGTGTCCTTGCGGTTGGCGCTGACGGCGATGCGGAAGCCGTTGTGCCGCTGCTCGACCGAGACCGAAGCGCTCCAGCGCCGCGCTTCCTCCGAGGAAGGATCGTGCAGCATGGCGAAGGAGACGTGGCGCGGCGCACGGATCCGCGACTTCTTCTCCTCGTCGGCCTGCTTGCTCAGCGCCCGGCGCATGCGGTCGGAGAAGAATTCGAGCCAGCCCGGATTGACCGGCGCGCCGTTCAGCATGTGGGCCGACAGCGCCAGGGTGTTGGAGGTCTCGGTCGACTGCTCCCAGATCGCTTCGGCGACCTCGTCGAAGATGTTTTCGGTCCGGCGGTAGATCTCGCCGATGAATTCCTCGGAGACGGTGAAGGGATCGAGGCTCGGCGAGCAGCTCTCATAGCCGTTCCAGCCATGCGCCGACAGCAAAAGCCGGGTCGAGGGGCCGATGCGCTGGCCGGTGGCCCTAATCTCGATCTCGATCTTGCTGAGCTGCTCCTTGGCGTTGCCCGCGAGCGCGCTGTCGAGGATGCCGGTGTCGCTGATGTTCAGGACCGGGCCGATGTCGAGGAAGGGCGCCATCCGGACGCCGTCCAGGCGCGAGAACGCGGCATGGACCTGCTGCATCACGTTGTTGCCCTGGTCCCGCGAGAACGCGTTCTCGGGCTGCGGGCGCGAGGCCGTGCCGATCCGGACCGGAAGCTTCAGCGGTCCGCACTGCTTCTCGATGCGCTGCCACAAGGCCTGCGCAGCCGAACCGATCGGGTCCTGCGGATTGTATCCCGGGAAGGTCTGAGTCTGCGCCGCCGTCACGGTCGGTGACGCGGCTGCCAGCCAAACCGTCGCCATCCAGCTCGCCAACTTCGGCAACGCTCTGCCCGTCATCCCTGTCCCCATGGGGCCCTCCCGCGCGAGGCGAGGGAGGGCCGTTCTTCTCGGCTATGCCCGGCTCAGATGCCGGAGGCTTCGTTGGTCGCCAGGTTGACCTCGACCGTGTCGGTGCCGGCGGCCTGGCCGTTGCGGGTCACGGTGCGCTCGACGACGCGGACGCGCTGGCCCGCGCTGTTGTTGTAGGTCTTCACCGTGCGCGCCTTCACGACCACGTCCTGGCCGCTCGAATTCCGGAAACGCTGGGTGTTCGCGCCCGAACGCGCGGCGATGTAGGCGGCCTCGCGGGCGCGCTCACGCTCGATCGCGTCGGCGATGACGAGGCCGGTAAGGCCGCCAATCGCGGCGCCGATCGCCGCCCCGCGCCAGCCACCGACCGCACCGCCGATCAGGGCGCCGGCGCCGGCGCCGAGAGCGCCGCCGGTGGCGACACGTTCCTGGGACGCGGTGCAGCCGCCCAGCGCAAGGGCGCCGGCGACGAGGATGGTTCCGACTTTCATGGTCTTGGCATGCATTACGTCACCCCACTGCAAAAGTTGCTTCTTGAAACATGGCGCTTGCAGCTGTCACAGCCTTTGCGGCCGGCAGGGCGTCTTTCGCCAAGCCGACCAAAAAATTACGCAGCACCACACGCGCCATCTGTTCCATATCGCCCATTTCTGGGCAAGTGGTGCAAAATGTGGCAGTCACTTGTGCCAATAGTGGCGGAACCGCTCTTGAAAATCGGGTTCTGACGAAGCAGAGGCCGTGCAGGGCGGCGTTGCCGCGGAAGCCTGCTGCCTCTATGGCCTGCTCAGAACAGGGCGAAATCTTGTCTGTGGAATGTCTTTTTCTTGGCCTCTGTGGTTAATTGGTCGCGCTCGATCTGCTGATATTACGCAAGGTAATCAAGTGCCTTCCGCAGCGCTTCCTACTCTATTCCTTTGCGCGACGTCACGCGCATCGGCATGCCGTGGCGCGGCCGGAGCGTGACATGGTGCACCGGCGTCGGCGGCTCGCCGGCATGCTCGAAACGCAGCGTGCGCACCAGCGTCGCCAGCACGATCGACGCTTCGACCATGGCGAATTGCTGCCCGATGCAAACCCGCGGGCCCGCGCCGAAGGGAAGGTAGGCGTAGCGCTCGATCGTCTCGCGCGCGCCGGGCATGAAGCGCTCGGGGTGGAAGCGGTCCGGCTCGCGCCATAGCGTTTTGTGACGGTGGAGCAGATAGGGCGAGATCACCACGAGCGCGCCCTTGGGAATGAAGCAGCGCCCGCCGACCGCGTCGTCCGCCAGCGCGGTGCGCGACAGCGACGGTACCGGTGGGTAGAGCCGCATCGCTTCTTCGATCACGGCGCGTGTCAGCGCCAGTCCGGAGCCGGAAAGGGCGGCCGCTGCGAGGTCGTCGCCGGCGGCGTCGACCTCGGCTTCCAGCGCCTCCTGCGTCTCGGGAGCCTGCGACAGCAGAAACAGTGACCAGGTCAAGGCATTGGCGGTCGTCTCGTGCCCGGCGCCGATGAAGGTGATGATGTTCGCGCCGATCTCGGCCTCCGAAAGGCCGGTCCCGGTCTCGGGGTCGCGCGCGGCGAGCAGCGCGTCGAGCAGGTCGGGCGCGCCGTCGGGTGGCGGAGAGTGCCTGCGCAACGCCTGCCGCTCGGCGATGATCGCGGCGACCTGCGTCTCGAAGAACGAGATCGCCGGGCGCGCCATCCAGCGGCCGAGCCGTGGCACCCAGGCGGGCGCGCCGAGAATGTCGAGCGGATCGATCTTTCCTTGGGTCTCGAAATAGCGGGTCAGCGCCTTGCCGAAAGCGTCGGCACCGCCGGCGATCGCATTGGAGAACATGGTCTCGGCGAGAATGTCGTAGGTCACGCGGGTCATGTCCTGCGCGATGTCGACGACGCGGCCGGGTCGCCGGCGCGCCATGCGCTGCGCGGTCGCTTCAGCCGGGCCCAGCATCCTGCGAGCGAGAGCGGCGACGGCGCGCGGCGTGAAAAGCGGCGCCAGCGTGCGGCGAGCCCGCTTCCAGGCCTCGCCTTCTACGGTTAGCAGGCCTTCGCCGAGGCCGGGCGCGAGGATGGTGCGCTGCAGGTCGTCCTTGCGGTAGTTCGCGGCGTTCTCGACCAGGACATGGCGAATGGCCACGGGGGCGGACAGGACGACGCCATAGCCGAATATCCCTTCGCCCGCGACGATCGGCTCGCGGAAATGCCGCTGGCGCCAGATCGTCAGGGGATTCTGACGCAGGCGCAGCAGCAGTTCCAGCCGGCTGAGTTCGCGGTCGCCCGGCACCGGGGCGGGCGGGCGCCTGCCATGCACGTTCCTAGCGGTGTTTGCGGCGTTTGGAGCGGTCATCGGTGACGATTCTCCCGCGGCGAGGTCAGGCAGCCTGTCGGGACTTTCGGGCCGGATGAAGGCGCGATGACATGTCACGGCGCGTTTTCGGTCGCCGTCATGCAAACGGTGCAGGGCTGTTCGCTTTGCTGCGCTGCGGCCAAACTCCGACATAATCTTGTGCGATGCACAATGGATGCCTATCTTCGCCCCTAAGGAGCGACCCTAATGCCTGCTTACAAGAACCCCCCGCCGCGCATTTTGCGGCCCCGCGTCGAACTGCCGACCCTCGACGAGGCGATCACCGCCGCGCAGGGCCTGAGCGATTCGCCGGAGGAGCAGGCCGAGATCGCCGCCAATCTGATGGGCGTGCCGGTTTCCGATGTCGTGCCGCTGGTTCGCAAGGCCGCCAACCGCACCATGGTGACGACGCCGAATCGCGCGGTCGTCGTGGTCCGTCGGCCGGTCCGCACCTTCTCGCCGCGCCTGGCCGAGGCGATGCGCCGCTGAGCTTCGCTGCCGCCCGGAAACGGGCTTTCGCAGCACCCGAGACAATTGAAGCAGTGCCGGCCCGAAAGGCCGGCACTGCTTTTTTCATCGCACGCTGAAAAACGGCGACCGGTCGGCTTCAAGCCGATCGCCGGGGAATTCAGCTGCTGATCTCGTCCAGGATCGGGCAGTCCGGCCGGCCGTCGCCATGGCAATGGCTGGCGAGATGGCGCAGCGTCTTCGCCATCGCCTTCAGCGCTGCCGCCTTCTCCTCGAGTTCGGCGACGTGCTTCAGCGCCATTGCCTTAACATCGGCGCTGGCCCGCGAGCGATCGCGCCAGAGCGCCAGCAGCGCTCCGGTTTCCTCGATAGAGAAGCCGAGGCTGCGGGCCCGGCGCACGAAGCGCAGCGTGTGGACATCGTCGGGGCCATAGACGCGATAGCCCGATTGGGAACGCGCCGGCGGCGGGATCAGTGCGATCTCCTCATAATAGCGGATCATCTTGGCGCTGACGCCCGAGGCCTCGGCGGCTTGTCCGATGTTCATCCTATCCTCCTTCAGGCCGTCGCCGGCACATTGGCCGGCCCGGATTCCTCGGTCCGCGGCTGCCCTGTGAAGCGCTTCAGGCGGAGCGCGTTGGCGAGAACGCTGACGCTCGAGAACGCCATGGCGAAGCTGGCGAAGACCGGCGACATCAGAACGCCCCAGAGCGGATAGAGCAGGCCGGCCGCGACCGGGATCAGCAGCACATTGTAGCCGAAGGCCCAGCCGAGATTCTGCCGGATATTGGTCATCGTCGCCTTCGATAGCGCGATCGCTTCCGGGACATGGCGCAGATCGCCCGAGATCAGCACGATATCCGCGCTTTCGATGGCGATGTCCGTGCCTGCGCCCATGGCGATGCCGACATCGGCCTGGGCCAGGGCCGGGGCGTCATTGATGCCGTCGCCGACGAAGGCGACGCGCCTGCTGCCATCGCCCTGGAGATCGGCGACGATCCTGGCCTTCTCGGTCGGCAGCGCCTCGGCCCGCACTTCGTCGATCCCGAGCCGGCGTGCGATGGCCTCGGCCGTGCCGCGATTGTCGCCGGTCACCATCACGATGCGCAAGCCAAGCCGGCGCAGGCTCTCGACCGCCGCCGGCGTGCCGGGCTTGATCTGGTCCGCGACTGCGATCAGACCGGCGAGCTTGCCGTCGATCGCAGCGTAGAGCGGCGACTGGCCTTCGCGGGCCAGGGCTTCGGCGCGTGCGGCGAAGCCGTCCGGGTCGATGCCCAGCCGCCGCATCAGCCGCTTCGAGCCGACGGCGACGCGCCGCCCCTCGACCGTGGCCTCGATGCCCATGCCGGGCTCGGCCTGGAAGTCGCTGGTCGTGGCGAGGGTAAGGCCACGCCGGGCCGCCTCGTCGACGATCGCTTCCGCGGAAGGGTGCTCGGAGGCGCTCTCCGCCGAGGCGGCAAGGCGCAGCGTCTCGGTTTCGTCGAAACCGGCGGCAGCCACGACCTGCGTCACCTCGGGCGTGCCCTTGGTCAGCGTGCCGGTCTTGTCGAAGGCGATGGTGGAAATGCCGCTGAGGCTCTGCAAGGCCGCGCCCTGGCGGAACAGGATGCCGAGCTCGGCCGCCTTGCCGGTACCGACCATGATCGAGGTCGGGGTGGCGAGGCCCATCGCGCAGGGGCAGGCGACGATCAGCACCGCGACAGCATTGACCAGCGCATAGGTCAGGGCCGGCGACGGGCCGAAATAGAGCCAGGCCGCGAAGGTGATGGCCGAGACCAGGATCACCGCCGGCACGAACCAGTTGGTGACGCGGTCGACCAGGGCCTGGATCGGCAGCTTGGCGCCTTGTGCGGCCTCGACCATGCGCAGGATCTGCGCGAGCAGCGTATCGGCGCCGACCTTCTCGGCCCGGAAGCGCAACGCGCCATTGCGGTTGATCGTGCCGCCGATGACGCTGGCGCCGGCGCTCTTATGGGCGGGCGCGGGCTCGCCGGTGACCATCGATTCGTCGACATAGGACGAGCCCTCGACGACCTCTCCGTCGACCGGGACCTTCTCGCCCGGGCGGACGAGCACGAGGTCGCCGACGCGCACCTCCTCGACCGCGATTTCGCTCTCGATGCCGTCGCGCAGCACGCGGGCGGTGCGGGCCTGCAGGGTCACCAGCCGGCTGATCGCCGCGCTGGTGCGGCCCTTGGCGCGGGCCTCGAACCAGCGGCCGAGCAGGATCAGGGTGACGATGACCGCGCCGGTCTCGAAATAGGTGTGGGCAGTGCCTTCAGGCAGCCAGCCCGGCCGGAAGGTCGCGACCGCCGAATAGAGATAGGCCGCGCCGGCGCCGATCATCACGAGCGCGTTCATGTCGGGCGCGCCGCGCAGCAGCGCCGGCCCGCCCTTCAGGAAGAAGCGCAGCCCGGGCCAGAACAGGACGATGCTGGCCAGCGCGAAGGCGGTCACCTTCAGCGTGAAGATATCGGCGATGCCGAGCAGCCAATGGTGGAAGGTCTCGCTCAGATGCGGGCCCATCTCGATGACCATCAGCGGCAGCGTCGCCAGCGCCGCGATGACGACCGCGCGACCGAGCTCGCTCTGCTCCGCCTCACGCCGCTCCTGCATATCGGCGCGCGGGTTCGCACTCGCGCCGAGGGGCTCCGCTTGATAGCCGGCAGCGGCGATGGCGGCGATCAGGGCCAGCACGGCGGTGGGGTCGGCGAGCTGGACGGTCGCGCGCTCTGTCGCGAGATTGACGTTCGCAGCCAGTACGCCCGGCACGCCGCGCAGGGCCTTCTCGACCCGGCCGACGCAGGAGGCGCAGGTCATTCCGGTGATCGACAGGTTCACTTCGGTTTCGGCCGGCTCGTAGCCCGCGGCGCGGATCGCAGCGGCGATGGCGGTAGCGTCGCCCCCCGCGACCTGTGCCCGCCCGGTCGCGAGGTTGACCTGCGCCCTGGTCACGCCGGGGACGGCTGCGATCGCCTTTTCGACCCTGCCGACGCAGGAGGCGCAGGTCATGCCATCCACGGGTATGTCGAGCACGGAGGTCTGATTTCCGCGCGGTTCGAGCGTTGCTTGCATCGCCATGATATCCGCTTTCGTTCTCATCGTGCTGAGATGGCTACACCTTCCCATGATTGGAAGGTCAAGCGGCGATTTCGGATAACTCGCAGAGCCCGGCGCCGTCCCTGAAATCGCAGGAAGCGGGTGGCGCGCCGGTCGGCTCCGCGGCGAGATCGGGCGCAGTCTCCGGCTCGAAAGGAAGCGCCATGCCCGCAACGAACCGTCACAACACAACGCCCGACGGACAGGACTTCGAGGCGATGGTCGCAGCGCTCGATTGGGCGCGGATCGAGGCTGAACTCGACGCGCATGGCGTTGGGCTCACCGGCCGGCTTCTCGATGCCGAGGCTTGCGCCGGCCTGCGCGGGCTCTATGCCGAGCCGGCCCGCTTTCGCAGTCGGATCGTCATGGCGCGGCACGGCTTCGGGCGCGGCGAGTACCAGTATTTCGCCCATCCCTTGCCGCAGCCGGTCGCGGCCCTGCGCCCGCTGGTCTATGCCCGTCTGGCGCCCATCGCCAATCGCTGGAACGAAACGCTCGGCATCGCCCAGCGCTATCCTGAAAGCCTCGACGCGTTCCTCGCGCTCTGCCATCGGGCCGGCCAGCAGCGCCCGACGCCGCTGCTGCTGAAATACGAAGCCGGCGACTATAACTGCCTGCACCAGGACCTGTACGGCGACCTGTTCTTCCCCTTCCAGATGGTGATCCTGCTTTCGCAGCCCGGCCGCGATTTCACCGGTGGCGAGTTCACCCTGGTCGAGCAGCGGCCACGCATGCAGTCTCGGCCGGAAGTGGTGCCGCTGGCACAGGGCGAGGCGGCGATCTTCGCAGTCCAGCATCGGCCGGTCGAAGGCACGCGCGGCGCCTATCGGGTCAATCTGCGCCATGGCGTCAGCCGGGTGCGCAGCGGCGAGCGTTTCACTACGGGGCTGATCTTCCACGATGCCCGCTGAGCCGGGATTCGCTGCCCTTCAGGCAGCCTTGATGTCGAGCCCGGCGACGATGGCGCCCAGCGCCGGCTCGTCGATCAGGTCTGCGGCATCGGCCTGGGTGAACCAGCGGCAACTGCGCTGCGCCTGTTCCGGCCATGTCGGCAATTGCTGTTTGACCTCGAGCAGATAGAGCCGGACCTTGCACAGGATGAAATGGTCGGTCTTGCGCTTCCAGTAGGTGTAGCGCCCGACCGGCTTCTTGCCGATCTCGCCGATCAGGCCGGCTTCTTCCATCGCTTCGCGCGCGGCTGCCTCATGGCCCTTGAGGCCGCGGATCGGCCAGCCCTTCGGCACGATCCAGCGCTGGGTTTCGCGCGTCGTCACCAGCATGATCTCGATCGCGCCGTCGGCGCGCCGTCGGAACGGGATGGCGCCGATCTGGACTTTCGGCTCGGCCGGCCGTTTGCCGGCTGTCGTCTTCGCCACCCTTGTCGACCTTCGCGCGCTTTTTTCCCCGCGACAACATAGGGTGATTCGTCGCCGAAATTTCCAGAAAATTTGTAGCCGGCAATCTTTCTCTGCGGCCGTTTCCGTAACGGCGCTACGGCTCGGGCGCGACCCAGAGCCGTAGCGCGGCCTCGATCAGCTCTTCTTGCCGTCCTTGCCGAACTGCTTGAGGAAGGCCGTCAGGTCGGCGATTTCCTTGTCGTTCTTGATTCCGGCGAAGATCATCTTGGTGCCGGGGATCTTGGCGCGCGGATCCTTGATGTACTCGGCGAAGACCGCCTCGTCCCAGGTGATGTCGGCGCCCTTGTTGGCGGCCGAGTAGCTGTAGCCCTCGACGGCGCCGGTGTGCCGGCCGAACAGGCCGTTGAGATGCGGGCCGACCAGGTTCTTCGCGCCTTCGCCGATCTGGTGGCAGGCGCGGCACTTGTTCCAGGATCGCTCGCCGGCGGAGATGTCCTGGGCCGATGCCGTGGTGGCGGCAAAAGTGGCGAAGCCGAGGGTGAGAAGGGCGGCGCTGGCGATGGCTTTCATGGTCGATCCTTCTTGAAGCTGGGTGCGTGGCACGGGACCGGGCAGGCAGGTCGTCACGACCCGTTCGCTCGCGGGGTCCAGCCTGTATCGCGCAAACCGTCGATACAGGCTGGACCCCGGCGACCATGGGATAGCGAATTAGAGGAATTCTGAAACTGGTCAGTTCGCCGCGGATGGGCTTCGCCTGTGCGGCCGCCCGCGGCGTTTCGCTTCACGATCCCGTGGGGGCGGCGCGCGCTGCGATCTCGCTGATCCACTCCGCGACATTGGCGGTGAAGGCGTCCGGTCGCGAAACCGGGAAATAATGCCCGCCAGTATCGAGCATTGTCTTGCGCGCGCCCGGCAGGCCGGCGGCGAGCTCGTCCTGCAGGAAGGCGGGGACGACCATGTCGTCCCGCGCGCCGAGGATAAGGACCGGCAGCGTCAGGCTGGCGCTCCAGGCCGAGCCGTCGAAGGAGCGCAGCGCGTCGATGCGCTCGCGCATGATCTGCCTTTCCTCGTTCGTCGCCGGCGCGTTCGCTACGGCGCTTTCGTAGACGTTCCAGTGCGCCTCCAGCCAGGTCGGCGGATAGGCCATCAGCGTCGCGCTCGCGGCGTAGGCGCGCGGGTGCTGATCGAGAATGGCGAGGCGTGTCTCGAACAGGGCCGACATATAGCGGTTCTGCTTCAGCCAGCTGCCGCTCAGGATCAGCCCGGCGAGCCGGTCGGGGGCCTGGCGGGCCAGCGAGAGGCCGATGCAGCCGCCGGTCGAATGCCCGAGCAGCACGGCGCGTTCGACACCGGCAGCGTCGAGGACGGCAAGGCAGTCCTGCGCCAGCTGGTCGATCGTCGAGCGCGCGGTGCCGCGCGTGCTGGAGCCCATGCCGCGCTGGTCGAAGCGCAGCACCCGGAAGGAGCGGGCGAGGGTCGCGGCATTGTCGTCCCAGAAGGCGGCGGTTCCGTTGATGCCGCTCACCAGCAGCAGCACCGGTCCTTCACCTTGCGAGCAGCCGCGCAGCACGGCGCCATCGGCGGTGTGCGCCTCGAATTCGCCGCTCACGGCACGCTGTGCGACGGCGCTCATCGGGCCTCGCCGGCGAAGGGGCGGCGGTTTGCGCGGGTCTGTGTCATTGCAGCGTCTCCTTCGGCGCCAAGGCGCCTTTCACTTATGCTGGTTGAAGCTCGCATCGGTCCAGCCGAACACGGTGCGCGCCTCGATCTCGGCGACGTTTTCCGGCCGCGGGAAGGGCTCGGGCGCCGGTTCGCCGGTCCTGCGCGGCCGGCCGATCTGTGCGAAGAACTCGTCCAGCCCGCCCGGCATGATCAGCCACAGGAAGGTCAGCGGCTCGTCATGCGGGTTGAGGAAATGATGCTTGCGGTCGCGGCCGACGAAAACGCAGGAGCCTTCCTCGAGCGGATGATCAACCCCGTCCATGCGGGCGATGCCGCGCCCCCGGACAACGAAGATGATCTCCTCGTTGCGATCATGGGTATGCTCGCGGATGAAGGAGCGCGGCGCCACGGTCTGCGTCCCCATGGCGAAGCGGTTCTCGCTGGAGACGGCCTTGTCGTTGAGCAGGTTGCGCACGAAGCCGTTGGCCGGGACCGGCTGCCAGAAGCTCTCGCCGTCCTGCGCGCCAAGCACCTTGATCTCGCCGGCAGGTCGCTCTGTCATCGCCGTATCCCCTCGCCCGGCAAGGCCGGTACAGCGATCGTGCAGCCGCCTGCAACAATGTTGTAGGGGCGTTTGATCATAGCCGGGTGTGCGGGGACGCAGACCAGACGCAGCGTCAGGTCACGGCATTTTCGCCTCGCTGGGCGCCGGGTTCGTCAGCTGGTGGCGGCTCTGCTCAGCCGGCGGCCGCCACCCGGACCTTGGTGCGAGCCTGCCGCACCAGCGGCGACAGGGCGGACGCATCGTCTTGGAAGCCGGTGCGAAAGTCCTCGCGCATACGCCGGGTCCAGAACTGGTTGATGTGGTCGGCGATCGCGTCGACCGCCTCGGCTTCCGGATAGGTCTGGAAGAACTCGGCGATCTGGTCGGCCATGCGCGCGAGCTTGGCGAGCTGGTCGCTCGGCAGGCCGTGGGCATGCGCAGCGTCTGTAAGGATCTCGGTCATGGCGCCTCGGCCTCCACGGGGTTGGCCAGCGCGCCGGCGAAGATGCGGGCCGCGTCCTCGCGGGCGACGCAGACCAGGGTCAATCCGAGCACCTTTGCCCGCTCGATCGCGAGCGAGGTTGGCGCCGATATCGTGACGAGCGTCCCGGCGCCGAAGATCGCCGCCTTCTCGACCATCTCGAAGGAGGCGCGGCTGGTGACCAGCACAAAGCCGTCATTGGCCGGGTGGCCCGCCCGCAGCCGCGCGCCGATCAACTTGTCGAGCGCGTTGTGACGCCCGACATCCTCGCGGGCCGCCAGGATCGTCCCGTCGCGGCCGCACCAGGCGGCGGCATGGACCGAGCGGGTCAGCCGGTGCAGCGGCTGATGGCGCTCGAGGGATCCAAGCGCGGCAGCTATCGCCGCAGGCGTGATCGGCGTCGCGCCGCCAGCGCGCGCTTCAGCCGCCGGCAGGTCGGCAAGCGCCTCGACACCGCAGAGACCGCAGGAGGTGCGGCCGGAAAGATTGCGCCGCCGTGCCAGATGCTCGCGGAAGCGGCCGGGCGCCAGCTCGACCGTGACGATGATGCCGTTGGCCTGCGGGGATACCGCGATCCCCCTGATCTCGTCGCCGCTACGGATGATGCCTTCGGTCAGGCTGAAGCCGACGACGAAATCCTCGAGATCCGACGGCGTCGCCATCATCACGGCATAGGGCAGGTTGCCGTAGACGATGTTGACCGCGGCCTCGACCGCGACTTCGGCGCTCGCGGCCTCCGACCGGCCGGAGGCGAAGCGCAATGTCGAGGCCGGCGTCGCGACGCTCGCCGGTGGCTGGGCTGGCGGGCTATTCCGCGGCATCGGGCAAGCGTCCCGCGATCAGGCGCAGCGAGACGTCTTGCTCGCGGTTGCGCTCCTGCCATTCCGAATAATAGTTCGTCCGCCGCACCTCGACCGCCGTCACCTTGTACTCCGGGCAGTTGGTCGCCCAGTCGGAATAGTCGGTGGTGATGACGTTGGCGCCGGTCGAGGCGTGGTGGAAGGTGGTGTAGACCACGCCCGGCTGCATCCGCTCCGAGATCTCGGCGCGCAGCGAGATGTCGCCCGAGCGGCTGGCGAGCGCGACGAGGTCGCCATCCTTGATGCCGCGGCTCTCGGCGTCGAAGGGGTGGATCTCCAGCACGTCCTCGTCATGCCAGGCCTGGTTCTCGGTGCGCCTGGTCTGGGCGCCGACATTGTATTGCGAGAGGATGCGCCCGGTGGTCAGGATCAGCGGGAAACGCGGGCCGGTTCGCTCCTGCGTCGGCACATATTCCGTGATCATGAACTTGCCCTTGCCGCGCACGAAGCGGTCGACATGCATCAGCGGCGTGCCCAGCGGCGCCTTGTCGTTGCAGGGCCACTGCACCGAGCCGAACTCCTCGAGCTTGGCGTAGCTGACACCGGCGAAGGTCGGGGTCACCAGGGCGATCTCGTCCATGATCTCGCTCGGGTGGGCGTAGTTCATTTCGAGGCCCAGCGCCCGCGCCAGATCGATCGTGACCTGGAACTCGGCCTTGCCCGAGAGGGGCGTCATCACCTGGCGGACGCGGTTGATGCGGCGCTCGGCATTGGTGAAGGTGCCGTCCTTCTCCAGGAAGGAGGAGCCCGGCAGGAAGACATGGGCGTACTTCGCCGTCTCGTTCAGGAACAAATCCTGGATGATGACGCATTCCATCGCGGCGAGACCGGCCGTGACATGCTGGGTGTTCGGGTCGGACTGGGCGATGTCCTCGCCCTGGACATAGAGCCCCTTGAAGCTGCCGCCAACGGCATCGTCGAGCATGTTCGGGATGCGCAAGCCCTGCTCGGAATCGAGCTGGACGCCCCAGAGCTTCTCGAAGATATCGCGCGTGGCGTCGTCGGAGACGTGACGGTAGCCGGTGAACTCGTGCGGGAACGAGCCCATGTCGCAGGAGCCCTGGACATTGTTCTGGCCACGCAGCGGATTGATGCCGACGCCCTCGCGACCGATATTGCCCGTCGCCATGGCAAGGTTGGCCATCGCCATCACCGTGGTCGAGCCCTGGCTGTGCTCGGTGACGCCGAGGCCATAGAAGATGGCGCCGTTGCCGCCGGTGGCGTAGAGGCGGGCCGCGGCGCGCAGATCAGCGGCCGGCACCCCGGTATATTGCTCGCTCGCCTCCGGTGAGTTGCGCTCCTCGGCGACGAAGCGGGCCCAGACCTCGAAATCGGCGAGATCGCAGCGCTCGCGGACGTAAGTCTCGTCGATCAGCCCCTCGGTGACGACGACATGGGCGAGCGCGTTGACCAGCGCGACATTGGTGCCGGGCCTGAGCTGGAGATGGTACTGCGCTTCGATATGCGGCGACTTGACCATGTCGATCCGGCGCGGATCGGCGACGATGAGCTTGGCGCCCTGGCGGATGCGCTTCTTCATCCTGGAGGCAAACACCGGGTGGCCGTCGGTCGGGTTGGCGCCGATGACCAGGATGACGTCGGCCTTCTCCACGGACTTGAAGTCCTGCGTGCCGGCCGAGGTGCCGAGCGTGGTCTTCAGGCCGTAGCCGGTCGGCGAGTGGCAGACGCGGGCGCAGGTATCGACATTGTTGTTGCGGAAGCCGGCGCGCACCAGCTTCTGGACGAGATAGACCTCCTCATTGGTGCAGCGCGAGGAGGTGATGGCGCCGACCGATTCCCGGCCATATTTGGCCTGGATGCGCTTGAACTCGCTGGCGGCGTAGGCGATCGCTTCGTCCCACGAGACCTCGCGCCAGGGATCGGTGATTGCCTCGCGGATCATCGGCTTGGTCATGCGGTCCTTGTGGGTCGCATAGCCCCAGGCGAAGCGGCCCTTGACGCAGGAGTGACCTTCGTTCGCCTTGCCGTCCTTGTAGGGTACCATGCGCACGACGCGGTCGCCCTGCATCTCCGCCTTGAACGAGCAGCCGACGCCGCAATAGGCACAGGTGGTGACCTTGGAATGCTCGGGCTGGCCGAGCTCGATCACCTTGTTCTCGATCAGCGTCGCCGTCGGGCAGGCCTGGACGCAGGCGCCGCAGGAGACGCATTCGGACCCGAGGAAATCCGTCGGACCCGCTGCGACGCGCGAATCGAAGCCGCGGCCGGTGATCGTCAGCGCGAAGGTGCCCTGCACCTCGGCGCAGGCGCGCACGCAGCGATTGCAGACGATGCATTTCGACGGGTCATAGGTGAAGTAGGGGTTGGAGCTGTCCTTGGGCAGCCAGCTCTCGTTGGCATAGCCCTCCATCGTCACGGGCTTGACGTGGTTCTCGCCCTCATAGCCGTAGCGCACCTCGCGCAGGCCGACGGCGCCCGCCATGTCCTGCAATTCGCAGTCGCCATTCGCCGAGCAGGTCAGGCAGTCCAGCGGATGGTCGGAGATGTAGAGCTCCATCACGCCCTTGCGCAGTGAAGCCAGGTTCTCCGACTGGGTGCGCACGACCATACCGTTCTCGGCCGGGGTGGTGCATGACGCCGGCGTGCCGCGCCGCCCCTCGATCTCTACCAGGCAGAGCCGGCAGGAACCGAAGGGCTCGAGCGAGTCGGTAGCGCAGAGCTTCGGGATCTTGGTGCCTAGGCTCATTGCCGCCGCCATCACCGAGGTGCCGGCCGGGACGGTGACACTCTCGCCGTCGATGGTCAGCGTGACCGTGGTCTCGGCGACCCGGATCGGCGTTCCGAAATCGATTTCCTTGATCAGGCTCATCGATGTCTCCTCACTCGGCCGCCAGCGGGAGGCGCTCGGGCGGCGGGCGGTCGAAATCCTCGGAGAAATGGTTCAGCGCGCTCATTACCGGCATCGGCGTCAGCCCGCCCATGGCGCAGAGCGAGGCGTCGGTCATCAGCCGGTTGAGATCGCGCAGCACGGCGAGATTCTTCGGCCGCTCATGGCCGGCGATGATCTTGTCGACCAGCTCGACCCCGCGCGTTGCGCCGATGCGGCAGGGCGTGCACTTGCCGCAGCTTTCCTTGGCGCAGAACTCGAAGGCGAAGCGGGCTTGCTTGGCCATATCGACGCTGTCGTCGAAGACGACGATGCCGCCATGGCCAAGCATCGCCTTGATGCCGGCCAACGCCTCGTAGTCCATGGCGGTGTCGAGCTGCTTTGCGGTGAGATAGGCGCCGAGCGGTCCGCCGACCTGCACAGCCCGGATCGGGCGGCCCGAAAGCGTACCGCCGCCCATCTCCTCGATGATCTCGCGCAGCGAAATGCCGAAGGCGAGCTCGATCAACCCGCCCCGCCTGACATTGCCGCCGAGTTGGACCGGCAGCGTGCCCCGCGAGCGCCCCATGCCGTAATCGGCATAGGCCTTGCCGCCATGGTCGAGGATCCAGGGCACGGCTGCGAAGGAGAGCACGTTGTTGACGACGGTCGGCTTGCCGAACAGGCCCTGCAGGGCCGGGATCGGCGGCTTGGCCCGCACGATGGCACGCCTTCCCTCGATGCTCTCCAGCAGCGAGGTCTCCTCGCCGCAGATATAGGCGCCGGCGCCGACCCGGACCTCCATGTCGAAGCTGTGGCGCGAGCCCAGCACGGCGGCGCCGAGAATGCCGGCATTGCGCGCCTTGAGCACGGCGCGCTGCATCGTCCTGATCGCGTGCGGGTATTCCGAGCGGATATAGAGATAGCCCTTGGTGGCACCGACAGCGATCGCGGCGATCGTCATGCCCTCGATCAGCAGGAACGGGTCGCCCTCGAACAGCATACGGTCGGCGAACGTGCCGCTATCGCCCTCGTCGCCATTGCAGACGATGTACTTCTGCTCGGCCTTGGCGTCGTGGACCGTCTGCCATTTGATCCCGGTCGGAAAGCCGGCGCCGCCGCGCCCGCGCAGGCCCGACGCCTTGATCTCATCGACGATGCCTTGGCCCGACAGGGCGAGTGCCTGTTCCAGCCCTTTCAGCCCGCCATGATCACGATAATCGGCAAGCGACAGCGGGTCGGTCACGCCGACACGCTCGAAGGTCAGGCGCTGCTGGCGCTTGAGCCAGTCGAGCTCTTCGGTCGGCCCGAGGCGCAGGGCGTGCGCGCCGCCATTCTGGAAGTTCGCTTCGAACAGGCCTGCGACGTCCTTGGTCGCGACCGGGCCATAGGCGACGCGCCCATCAGCCGTCTCGACCTCGACCAGAGGCTCCAGCCAGAGCATGCCGCGCGAGCCGTTGCGGATGAGATCGACGGCGATGCCGCGCGCCTTTGCTTCCTGCGCGATGGCTTGCGCGACCGCTTCGGCGCCGACCGAAAGCGCCGCGGCGTCGATCGGAACGTAGATGCGGATAGCCTCGCTCATTGCCGGGCTCCGCACAAAGCCGCGACGCGGTCGGCGTCGACGCGGCCGATCAGCTCGCCCTCGACCAGCGCGGAAGGGCCGAGCGCGCAATTGCCGAGGCAGTAGACGGTCTCGACCACCGCATCGTGGCTGCCGCCGTGCCCGTGTCCGTCTACGACGATGCCGTGCTCGCGGGCGAGGTCCTCGACCACCATCTCGCAGCCCAGCGCCTGGCAGGCCTCGGCCCGGCAGAGCTTGACGATACGGCGCGGCGGGGGCGCCGGTCTGAAGTCGTGATAGAAGGAGATGGCGCCGTGGACATCGGCCCGCGACAGGTTGAGCGCCTCGGCGATCAGCGGCACTGCCTGCGGATCGACATAGCCGAACTCTTCCTGCAGCGCGTGCAGGATTGGCAGGGTTGCCCCTTCGAGATGAGCCAGGCCCGACACAATCGAGCGCGCCTCGTCCTGGTCCCAGGCTGGGTAATGGACCATCGTCCCTCCTCCATGCGGACCGTTCTCCGGGCCCGCGCCTTTTGAGGAAGGGTGGCGAAGTTTAGGATGATTTCAAATCGTTTGTTCTGACTGTTCGATAGTTGTGAGCTATCAAAACGATAAGTTCGGCTTCCGAGATGGGTGCGTTGTGGCGGACAAATGCCGATAACCATGGCTTATCGCGCGGCCATACGGATGGGGCGCCAGGTGCTACAGCCCGATCGATAGCTGTCGTCTATTTTATGATAGGGCGTCGCGGCAGCGCCGCCTCGGTCACCGTCTCCGACATCGCGAGCAGGTTGCGGGCAAGCGGAGCTGCGGGCTGGCGATCGGCCATGATCAGGCCGATCATGCGCTTGGCGTCGGGCGCGGTGAGCGGCAGCGCCTTGGTGCCGAGGGGGACGCCGAAGAACTCCAGCAACTGGATCGAGACGATGCTGGAAACGCCCTGGATCCCGGCATGCGAGCACAGGTTGAAGATCGAGTTGGTCTCGATCGCCGGCTTCGGCGCATGCCCGACCGAGCGGAAGATGCCGTCGATGATGCGCCGGTTCTGCATGTCCGCCGTCAAGAGGCAGAGCTTCAGCGCCGCCGCTTCGGCCCAGCTGATCGTCTCGCGCTCGCCGAGCGGTCCGTCCTCGCGGGTCAGCAGCACATAGGATTCCTGGTAGATCGGCTTGGAGACGACGCGCTCCAGCGGCTCGTTGTCGAGATAGGTCAGGCCGACATCGAGCTCGAAATTGTCGATCCCGTTCTGGATCTCGGTCGAGGTCAGCGACAGCACCGTCAGCGAGGCGCCGGGATAGCGCGTCGAGAACGGCGCGGTGATATGGGCGATCATCGGCAGGGCGGTGGGGACGGCGCCGAGCCTGATCCGGCCGCTGACGCCCTCGCGCAGCTCCGCGATAGCGTCCTTCATCTGGTCGGCCTCGGCGAGGATGCGCCGCGCATGGGCGAGTACGAGCTCGCCCTCCCGGGTCAGCCCCTGGAAGCGCCGGCCGCGCTCGACGATCAGAATGCCGAGTTCCTCTTCGAGCTGGGCGATGGCGGCCGACAAGGTCGGCTGCGAGACATGGCAGGCCTCGGCGGCGCGGCGGAAGTGCTTCTCGCGGGCGAGCGCGTCGAGATAGACCAGCTGGCGGATGATCATGCGGCGGTTGTGCCCCGGCGTCGGCGCGAGCGTTTCGTCGGCGAGTGGTTCGTGAGCATCAGCATTTCGGTAGCGGCCCGCCTTGGCAAGCGCTAGAGCCGCGAGGTCCCGTCCTGTTCGTCGGCGCAAGGCCTGGTCTGCATGAGTTCATATCTTCGACGTGCGGTGGAGGGCATCCGCTCGCGCTTGGTGCTGAGCCGCGATCTCCACGCCCCAATTGTGGAGCGTCCGGCGTGAGCGTCGTCCTCGCCTGCGATCTCGGCGGCACCTCGTTCCGGGCCGCGCTCGTCGATGCGCAGGGGCGGATTCGCGCCCAGAGCGCCATTCCGGGGCCTGTGAGCGTCGATGCGGCGGGCGCTTCCGAGATCGAGGCCGATGCCTGGTGGCGCCTGCTGATCGAGGCCTGCTCCGGGCTTGTCCGGGAGGCCCCCGAGCTCTTCGCCGCCATCGAAGCCGTGGCGATCTGCGGCATCACCCGCACCCAGGTCTTCATCGGCCGGGACGGCCGGCCATTGCGCCCGGCGATGACCTGGAAGGACACGCGCTCGGAAAGCGCGGTCATGCGGCTGCGCGAGCGGCTCGACCCGGCCCATCCCGAGACGGCGGCGATCAACGCCTTCCACCCACTGGCGCGGCTCGCCTGGCTGGGCGAGGCCGAGCCGGAGACGGTTCTCGGCCTCGCCACCGTGCTCGAACCGAAGGACTACCTGAATTTCCGCCTGACCGGCCGGCAGGCGAGCGACCCGGTCTCGCTGGCGCGCCTGCTCGCTTCTGCGGCCCCGGCAGCCGGTGGCGACCTGCTCGGCGCGATCGGGCTTTCGCCGGCGATCCTGCCGCAACTTCTGGAGCCCTGGCAACGCGTCGGTGAGGTCCAGCCCGGTCTGCCGGCGCCGCTCGACCGGCTGGTGGGACGTCCGGTGTTCTGCGCCTCGAACGACACCTGGGCGGCGGTGGTCGGTCTCGGCGCGATGCGCGACGGCTTCGCCTATAACATCTCCGGCACCACCGAGGTGCTGGGCGTGATGGGGCGGGAACCTGCCCGCGCCGAAGGCCTGATGACCGTCGACTGGCGCGGCCTGTTCCAGCTCGGAGGCCCGAGCCAGAACGGCGCCGACACCGTCTCCTGGCTGCTGTCGCTGCTCGGCCGGGACGAAGAGGGAGGCATCGGGCGCGAGATCGACGCGCTGCTCGCCGGCATTCGCCAGCCTCAGCCGCTGCTGTTCCTGCCCTATCTCCAGGGCGAGCGCGTGCCTTACTGGAATCCGGGACTGCGTGGCGCCTTCATCGGCCTCAACCGCCAGCATGGCGCGACCGATCTCGCCTATGCGGTGCTGGAAGGCGTCGCTTTCCTCAACCGGATCGTGCTTGGGCGTGCCGAGGGCGCGATGGGTGTCCCGGTTGCGGAGATCCGCTTCGGCGGCGGCGGCGCGGCAAATCCGGTCTGGAGCCAGATCAAGGCCGATATCTGCGGCCGGCCGGTGGTCGTCGGCGCCTCCAAGGAGCCTGGCCTGCTCGGGGCCGCGATCATCGCCTTCACCGGCCTCGGGCGCTTCGCCTCGCTGGGAGAGGCGCAGGAGGCGCTGGTCACCACCGCGGCCCGTTTCGATCCCGATCCCTCCCGCAAGGCGGCTTATGACGCGCTTTTCGCGCTCTATCGGCAGGCAGAGCAGGCACTGGCACCGATCTCGCAGGCGCTCGCCGGCTGGCGGCCGGGCAGCGCCGGGATTCTCACAGGCATGGGGGCGGATCGCGATTGAGGTTGCCGCATTCGATTTTGCGCCTTACCGACGGGCATCCGAACGTCCGAGATCTCTGATGCCATCGCCCGATCCCGCAGTGCCGGTTCCATCTCTTCCTCGCCCGGCAGGCAGGGCGGCCTGATGGGTCGTCCCGTCACCCTGATCACCGGGGCTTCCGGCGGCATTGGCGGCGCGCTCGCAATGACGCTGGCGCCGACGCACCGTCTCGTCCTCTCCGGGCTCGAGGCCGACCCGCTCGCGGAAATGGCGCAACGCCTCCAGGCCGATGGCGCCGAAGTCGCGGCCCTGACCGGCGACGTGCGCGACCATGGGCTCGGCCCGGCGCTGGTCGAGCTCGCCATCGAGCGCTTCGGCCGGCTCGACAATCTCGTCACCGGGGCGGGTGCCTCGCGCCCGGTGCCGATGGTCGAGATGGAGGACGAGGAGTGGGAGAAGTTCGTCGACATCAACCTCTCTGCCGTCTTTCGCATTTCCAAGGCCGTCTCGAAGCAGCTGATCGCCCAAGGCGAGGGCGGCGCCATCGTCCACATCTCCTCGATCGCCCATAGCAATGGTGGTGCGAACCTCGCCTATGGTGCGGCGAAGGGCGGCGTCGCGACGCTGACCTACGGCATGGCCCAGCAGCTTGGCCGGCACGCGATTCGCGTCAACGCGGTCGCGCCGGGCATCATCGATACGCCGATGGTGCGCGGCGGCTTCGCCAAGGAGTTCGACGCGCTGGTCGAGGGTGCCTCGCAGCGTACCCCGCTCGGTCGGCTGGGCCGGCCCGAGGACGTCGCCGGCGTCATCGCCTTCCTGCTCTCGCCGGGAGCCGCCTTCGTCACCGGCGCGCTGATCCCGGTCACCGGCGGCATCGAAATCCTCTCGCCGATCTCGGCGATCGCCAAGGGGCCGGCGTGATGGCCGGCATGAGCATGCGCGACTTCATCGGCCGCTATGGCACCGCGGTCGCGGGGCTTCTGCTGATCATCTTCTTCGTCGCCTTCGCGCCGAACTTCGCGACGACGATGAACATCGTCAACGTGCTGAAGGATACGAGCTTCCTCGCCATTCTGGCGCTCGGCTTCGCGCTCGCCTTCACCGTCGCCGAGCTCGATCTCTCGATCTCGGAAATGGCGAGCCTCGCCGCCGTGGTCTGCGGCTGGCTGGTGCAGTTGCAGTATCCGCCGCTGGTCGCTGTCGCGGCGGCGCTCGCCGTCGGCATCGTGCTCGGCTCGGTCAACGGCTACGGCGTCACCGTGCTGCGCATCCCCTCGCTGATCATGACGCTGGGTACCGCGGCGATCGCCAAGGGCTTCGCCTTCATGATCACCCAGGGCGTCGCCTTCGTCGGGCGCTGGCCCACCGGCTTCACCGGGTTGGCCCGCGGCTACACCTTCGGTATCCCCAATCTCGTGCTCTGGCTCGCCGGCGTCACGCTCTTCGCCTGGGGGCTGGTAAAGTGGACCCGCACTGGCGCCCATATGGTTGCGACCGGCGAGGCTGACGAGGCGGCGCGGCTCGCCGGCATCGCCACGGCGCGCATGAAGCGCATCGGCCTCCTGCTGGCCGGCGTGCTCGCCAGCATCACCGCCGTGCTGCTTGCGGCCAACCTGTCCTCGGCGGCGCCCAACATGGCCGGCGACTACCTGCTCTACGCGATCGCCGCCGTCCTGCTCGGCATGACCATGTTCGAGCCGGGCAAGCCGAACGTGCCGGGCACGGTCTTCGCGGCGCTGGTGCTCAAGGTGCTCGGCAATGGCTTGGTGCTGCTCGGCCAGCCCTATTACGTTCAGGATATCGTTCTCGGCCTGATCATCATCGGCTCGGTCGCCTTCTCGGCCAGCGCGATGAAGAAGGCGGCGTTCAAGGTCTAAATCAGCCATCGTAAGGCTACGGGGAGAGCTCATCATGGTCGGTATCAGGAAAATCTTGCTGGCTGCGGTCGCCGCGGTCGGGTTCGGGCAGGGCGCGCAGGCTTTCGAGCTCGGCGTCATCGGCTTCCAGTTCTCCTCGGAGACCCATGCCCGCGTCGCCAATGCGGCAGCCGCAGCGGCCAAGGCCAAGGGCTGGAACGTCACCCTGCTCAACTCGGAAGGCGCGCTGCCCAAGCATGCCGAGCAGTTCGACGCGCTGATCGCCAAGAAGGTCGACGCGATCATCATCGCCATGGGCAAGCCGGTCGAGGCCGACGCCCAGTTCAAGGCGGCCAAGGACGCCAAGATCCCGGTGATCACCGTGCAGTCGGGCGCGAGCCCGCATGCGCTCTTCGACATCCAGACCAACGAGTACAAGGTCGGCGCCGAGGCTGCGCTCTATCTGCTCGGCCAGCTCGGCTATCAGGGCAACATCGTTTCGGCCCGCTTCGACCTGAACGTCGCCTCGCGCATCCGCGGCAAGCTGCTCGACGCCGTGCTCTCCGAGAACCAGGCGGTGAAGGAACTCGGCAAGTTCTCGATGGCCCGCACCCAGAGCTGGCGCGACGATGTCCGCGCCGGCATGCAGGCGCTGCTCCTGCAGAACCAGGGCAAGATCAACGGCATCTGGGCTTCGTTCGACGGCCAGGCCTACATCATCGACGACCTGCTGCAGGCGCAGGGCGTGAAGAAGGGCCAGATCCCGCTCGTCTCGGTCGATGGCGGCAAGGAGACCTATGCCCGCATCGCCGACCCGGCCTCGACCTTCATGGCCACCGTCTCGATCCCCTTCGAGGAGATGGGCAAGCAGGCGGTCGACGCGGTCCAGACCATCGTCGTCGACAAGAAGCCGAAGGAAACCATCACCTCCGGCCCCTACCTCTTCACCGACGCCGTGCTGGTCGACAAGAACAACGTCCAGCAGTTCCTGAAGTAGAGCTCGCAACGAGCTTTTCGTCGTCATGGTCGGGCTTGTCCCGACCATCCACGTCTTCGACACGCGATCGTGCCGTACAAGACGTGGATGCTCGCCACAAGGGCGAGCATGACGGGGAGTGAACCCCGGAGCCATCTGCCATGACCGCCACCCCCCTCCTGTCCCTGCGCGGGATCGGCAAGAGCTACGGCCCGGTCGTGGCGGTGCGCGAGGTCGATCTCGACATCCATCCCGGCGAGGTCGTGGCGATCTGCGGCGACAACGGCGCCGGCAAGTCGAGTCTGATCAAGGTGATCTCCGGCGCCGAGGAGGCGACGGCGGGCACGATCTTCATGCGCGGCAAGGAGGTCGTCTTCGCCTCGCCGAATGATGCGCTGAGCCATGGCGTCGCGACGATCTACCAGGACCTCGCGCTGGCGCCACGTCTCTCCATCGCCCAGAACGTCTTCATGGGCTCGGAGCTGACGAAGCCCGTGCTGCTGCCCTTCCTGCGCGTGCTCGACAAGAAGAGGATGGCGCAGGAGGCGCGCGGCTTCCTCAAGCAGCTCTCGGTCACGGTCGAGGACATGGACCGGCCGGTCGAGCGCCTCTCCGGCGGCCAGCGTCAGGCGGTGGCGATCTCGCGCGCCCTGCGCTGGAAGGCGGAGATCATCATCATGGACGAGCCGACGGCGGCGCTCGGCGTCAAGGAGACGGCGCTCGTCCTCGACCTGATCCGCAAGCTCAAGGCCGACGGCAGGACGGTGCTGCTGATCAGCCACAACATGCGCGACGTGGTGGCGCTCGCTGACCGGGTGGTGATCATGGGCGCCGGCCGAAAATACGTCGACCAGCCGCTCGGCGACCTCACCGCCGACGATCTCAGCCACATGATCATGGCCGGCAACGCCCGCGCCGCCTGAACACCATGCGCGAAACTATCATCATCGACACTGATCCCGGCCAGGACGACGCGGTCGCGCTGCTGCTCGCCTTCGCCAGCGCCGCCGAGCTCGATCTCAGGGCGATCACCACCGTCGCCGGCAATGTCCCGGTGGCGCAGACCACCGCCAATGCACTGCGCATCCGCGAGCTTGCCGGGCGAGAGGACGTGCCCGTCCATCGCGGCGCGGACGTCCCGCTGGTCTTCCCGCTGTCGACGGCGGAATTCGTCTGCGGACCGGACGGGCTCGCCGGCGCCGATCTGCCGCCGCCGCGCGGCGAGGCTGCGCCCGGTCACGCGGTCGACGCGCTGATCGCCATCCTGCGGGCGGCGCCCGATGACGGCGTCACACTCTGCCCGCTCGGGCCGCTGACCAATCTCGCGCTCGCCTTCCGGCTGGCTCCGGATGTGCTGCCGAAAGTGAAGCGCATCGTCTTGATGGGCGGGGCGCTGGCGCTCGGCAACGTCACCCCGGCGGCCGAGTTCAACATCCATGTCGACCCGCATGCGGCCGCGATCGTCTTCGGCTGCGGTCGGCCGATCGTGATGATGGGCCTCGGCGTCACCCTGCAGGCGATCGCAGCGCACGAACAGGTCGCGCGCCTGCTCGATCACGGCAATGCGGCCGGCCGCACCGTTCACGGCATGCTGACCCGGCCTCGCCCGGGTGGGCTCGGCACGGTCGGCCACCCCATGCACGACCCCTGCGTCATCGCCTTTCTGCTCTGGCCCGAGCTGTTCTCCGGCCGCGACTGCCATGTCGAGGTCGAGACCGCCGACGGCCCCTTGCGCGGGCGCACCACCATCGACTGGAACGGCCGCCTGAAGCGCGAGCCCAACGCCCATGTCGTCGCGACTGTCCAGGCCGAGGCGCTGTTCGAGCGGATGTTCGCCCGCCTCGCGACCCTGCCCTGACCGGAGAAGATCATGTCCCATTTCGTCGAGGAGCTGCAGCAGGAGGCTGCCCAGGCAGTCGCCTCCATGCAGAAGGCCGCCCTCGCGGCGCGCCACATCCACGCCCGTGCCGAATTGATGAGGCACATGCTGACGACGGCCCGCAAGGTCGCCGCCAAGCCGAAGGCCGAGGCTGTCGAAACCGTCGTGCGCGAATGGATGGACGCCTGGAATCTCGGTCGCGCGGAATGGCCCCATATCGCCCGCGAGATGGAGGCCTTCACCGAAGCCTTCCACGACTATGCCAATGATCCGAGCGACGCCCACGATACCGCGCTACGCCAGAGCTGCGAGGCGCTCGACGCCGCTCTCGCGCGCGAAGGCACTTCGATCAGCGACCAGATGGCCTTCCGCTCGCAATGTGCCCATCGCTGGTGGGAGCTGGTCGTGCCGGTTCCGGCCGATCTGCCCGGCGCCAAGCCGCGGCCCTCGGTTCCGCCATTGACGGAAGGCGCGCCGTTCTGGGCGGCCGGCTGCGCCGATTTCTGCCGGTGAGCGCCTTGCCGAACACCGTGGGCGCGGCCCATCTGCGCGCACTGACGCCGGATGATCTCGACGCCTGCCATAGCCTGTCGCGACAGGTCGGCTGGGCGCATCGGCGCGAGGACTGGGCGCTGGTGCTCGGCCTCGGCCAGGGGCTCGCCGCCATCGCCGCGGGCGAGGTGGTCGGCACTGCGATGTGGTGGACGTTCGGCTCCGGCCACGCCTCGCTCGGCAGCATCATCGTCGCGCCCGAGCGCCAGGGCGCCGGCCTCGGCAAGCTGCTGATGCAGGGGCTGCTCGATGCCACCGGAGGCCGTTCGCGCGGCCTGATCGCGACCGAGCAGGGCCGGCTGCTCTATGCGAAATACGGCTTCGAGCCGGTCGGAACGGTGCTGCAGCACCAGGGGCCGGCGCCCGCTGTCGGGGTTCCGCCCCTGGGTCCGGGCGAGACACTGCGCCTTGCGACCGAGGCCGACCTTCCCGTTTTGGCCGCGCTCGACGAAGCCGCGACCGGTCTCCCGCGTGCTCCGGTTCTCTCAGCCCTGCTCGGTCGCGGCGAAGCGTACCTCCTGGAACGCGACGGCGTCGCCGCGGGCTTCTCGGTCCTGCGCCGTCACGGGCTCGGCTGGCTGATCGGCCCCGTCGCTGCCGTCGACGATCGAGCCGCGCGCTGCCTGATCGCTCATGGCCTGGCGGCCCGGCCGGGCGAGTTCATCCGCGTCGACGTGCCTGCGCCGACGGGCCTCGGTAGCTGGCTGACGGAGCTGGGCCTGCCGGAGGCCGATACCGGCCTGGCGATGCGGTGCGGCGAGCGGCCGGCGCCTCCCGGCCCGGCCAGGCTCTTCGCGCTGGTCAACCAGGCGCTGGGCTGACCAGCAGGACGGCAGCGACCGGCGCCTTCGTCTGCAGGCCGCTCCAGCCGTGATAGACGGTGTACAAGCCGACGAGCACGATCAGCAGGCCCGAGACATAGGGCGCCCGTGCCGCGATGGTCGACAGCCAGCTCGACCGTTTCTCGACCGCCCGCAGGCTGAGCGAGGCGGCGACACCGACCGAGACCAGCGTCAGCGCGAGGCCGATCGAGAAGCACAGCACCAGCACGGCGCCGAGCGTGATCTCGCGCAGCTGCATGCAGATCAGCAGCACGGTGATCGCAGCCGGGCAGGGGATCAGGCCGCCGGTCAGTCCGAACAGTGCAATCTGCCAGTTCGTCACGGGCCGGCCGGCGAAACGCTGCCGGATGTCCTCGGCATGGGCGCGCTGATGGGCGTCCATCGGCTCGTCGTCTCGGCGATGGGTCTGGTCATGGGGATGAGAGTGGCCGTTTCCACGAGACTGCCCATGAGAATGCCCGTGGGAATGTCCGTGCGAATGATGATGACCATGTGTGCGGCCATGAGAGGCCGTGCGTAGCGCGGCTTGCTCCGACCAGGTCCGCCAGATCATCCAGAGCGCGATCGCGATGATGATCAGGCCGGAGGCGAGTTGGAACCAGGGCTCCGTCGCCTCCGCGTCCAGGTCGCGCGCGAGGTAGAGGCCGGTCAGGGCCACCGCCCAGACCACCAGCGTATGCGAGAGCGTCGCGGCGAGGCCGAGCAGGACGGCCTGCAGCACGGAGCCACGGACGGCGACGATAAAGGCCGCCATCATGGTCTTCGAATGGCCGGGTTCGAGCCCGTGTAGCGCGCCGAGCAGGATCGCGCTCGGAATGAACAGCCAGGCATGGCCCGCACCCTGTGCGAGCAGCTCGGTAAAACCAGGCACGAAATGGCCCCGGATTGGGGGCGGGGCGCGCGCTGCCGTGCCGTCCGGCTCTGCCGGCGCTGGTCGGGGGCGCCCGTCTCGTCCTCGCCCGCCCGATCTTCGGGGATGCGCCCGGTCTCGCGCCGGCGCCTGCCCGATCGGGCCGCTACTCCTGCCCGGTTCGACGCAGTCGGCTGGCGACCATGCGCGCGATCGACATGCACGAGCAACGTGGACGGTCTATAACCTCCCGGGGAGGATAGGAGCAAGATGCAGGACGACGTTCACGCCCGGATCCATCATCACAGGCATCCGGAGGTCATCACCAGGCTGAAGCGGGCGGAGGGACATCTGCGTTCGACCATCGAGATGGTCGTCAATGTTCGCTCCTGCCTCGACATCGCGCAGCAATTGCAGGCGGTCGAGGGCGCGATCGCAAATGCCCGCAAGATCTTGATCCAGGAGCATATCGACCACTGTCTGGAGGAGGCTGCCGGCCACATCCCGGACGGTTCGCGCCAACTCCTCGCCGAGTTCAAGGCGATGACCAAGTTCCTTTGAACCGGTCCCAGCGAATGGCCGGGTTGCCCGCATGGCGGTGGCGATCCTGCGCCCGCTCGCGCATGATCGCGATTGAAACGATTTAATCCAAAACGGAGGAATTATGCTTGACGATCTGAAGGGCATGCGCGCCCTGATCACCGGCTCCAGCACCGGCATCGGCGCGGCCGTCGCAAAGGCCTATGCGGCCCATGGCATGCGCGTCATCGTGCACTACAAGTCGAGCGAGGCGGAGGCCAATGCGGTCGTCGCCGAGATTCGCGCGGCGGGCGGCGAGGCCCACGCGCTCAAGGCTGACGTCTCCGACAGCGCCGCGACCGAGGATCTGGTCGGCAAGGCGGCCGAAAAGCTCGGCGGTCTCGACGTCCTCGTCAACAATGCCGGCGCGCTGGTCAAGCGCACCCCGATCGGCGAAGTCGACGATGCCTTCTTCGACAGCGTCGTCGACCTCAATGTCCGCTCGGTCGTGATGGCGTCGAAGGCTGCGCTGCCGCATCTCAAGCAGTCCGGCCATTCCAGCGTCATCAATCTGAGCTCGGTCGCGGCGCGCAATGGCGGCGGCCCGGGCTCCTCGCTTTATGCCAGCTCGAAGGCCTTCGTGCTCAACCTGACCCGCGGCATGGCCAAGGAGTTCCTGCCCTTCGGAATCCGCGTCAACGCGGTCTCGCCGGGCGTGATCATGACGCCGTTCCATGAGCGCTATTCGACGCCCGCGCAGATCGAGGCGATGCGCCAGACCATTCCGATGGGGCGCGTCGGCACGCCGCAGGAGAATGTCGGGACGTTCCTGTTCTTCGCCAGCCCGTCGATGAGCGGCTACATCACCGGCCAGACCCTTGAGGTCAATGGCGGCCAGTTCATGGTGTAGCCGGCAAGGCGTCGACGAGGAGCTTGACGCGCCCGTCGACGCCGACAATGGTCGGGCCGTTGGGGTGGTTCGGGGTGGCCGGTGACAGTGTTGAGCAGCAATCCGGCCGCGATCCGGCATCGACGTCCTGCCGCGCCGGCGGCGCTCCTGCTGGCCGGCCTGCTCGCCGGCTGCGCCGGCGACGTCAAGGGCGTGCTCGGGCCCGTCGAAGCGACGGTGCCGGGTGCCAGCAAGGTCACGATGCTGGTCGCGACGACGCGGGCGCCCGATGCCGATGAGGGCGTCCTGTTCTCGGGCGAGCGCGGCAAGAGCGCCTTCGCCGAGATTACCGTTTCGCTGCCGCCGGACGGCAAGCGCGCCGTCGGCGAGGTGCAGTGGCCGCAACGGCTGCCCGGCAACCCGGCGACCGACTTCGTCACACTGAAGGTCGACAAGCTCGACCGGACCGCCGCGCTCGCGCGCCTGCATACGGCGGCGTCGAAGGTGCCGAAGCGCCGCGTCATGGTCTTCATCCACGGTTTCAACAACCGTTTCGAGGATGCGGTCTATCGCTTCGCCCAGATCGTCCATGATTCCGGCGCAGAGGTCGTGCCGGTGTTGTTCACCTGGCCCTCGCGCGGTTCGATCTTCGCCTATGGCTATGATCGCGAGAGCACCAACTACTCCCGCCACGCCCTCGAGAACCTGCTGCAGGCGCTCGCCCGCGACCCGGCGGTCGGCGAGGTCTCGATCCTCGCCCACTCCATGGGCAATTGGGTCACGCTCGAGGCGCTGACGCTGATGGCGATCCGCAATCGCGGCATTCCCGCGAAGATCGCCAACGTCATGCTGGCGTCGCCCGACGTCGACGTCGACGTCTTCCGGACCCAGGTCAAGGAGATGGAAGGGCGCCGCCCGAAGTTCACCCTGTTCGTCTCGCAGGACGACCGGGCGCTTGCCGTCTCCCGCCGCGTCTGGGGCTCGACCGCCCGCCTCGGCGCGATCGACCCGGACGTCGAGCCCTATAAGAGCGAGATGGAGGCGGACAAGATCACCGTCCTCAATCTCACCAAGCTGAAGAGCGGCGACAGCCTCAACCACGGCAAGTTCGCCGAGAGCCCCGAGGTGGTGAAGCTGATCGGCACGCGCCTGGTCTCCGGCCAGCCGATCACCGATTCGCGCGTCGGCATCGGCGACCGGCTGATCCAGGCGACCGGAACGGCCGCCGCGGCGGTCGGCACTGCGGCGGGCCTCGTCGTCTCGGCGCCGATCGCCGTCATCGACCCGCATACGCGCAATAATTTCGGCGACAAGGTCGAGGAACTCGGACGCAACATTCAGGATGCGGGCGAGACGGCCGGGCACGCCGTGACCTCGCCATTGGAGCGCGTCAGCCAGCCCAGATAGGGGCCGGGCTCCGCCGGGGGAAGGGCCCGACGCCGGCTCCGACGATGGCTGGACAAAGTGAAAGCCGCTTCTCGGCCATCAGAGTCACGCGATGAAAGAGGGGAGCGCCAAGCCGGTGCTTTTGCCGCACGGCATGGCGATCCTCTGGTCGCGGCGATGCCTAGCCGCCGGCCCCCGCATCATCAGCGGTTGAAGCGCACCGGTACCGACAGCGAGATCGTGCCGCCACCGCCGACGCCGGCCGGGGGCGCCGGGACCGGGCTGGCGCGCCGGATCATCGCGGCGGCCTCCTCGTCGAGCGCCGCATTGCCCGACGAGCCGACGACGCGCGAGGACAAGACGCGCCCGCCCCGGTCGATCGAAAAGGCGACCTGGACAGTTCCGGGATTGGCGCCGCCGGGGAAGCGCTTGTAGCGGTTGAGATGGGCGATCAGCATGCCGCGCCAGGAGGCGTTCGAGACCGATGGCTGCGACGCCGTGCCCTGCGCCGCGGCGGAGGGAGCAGAGGCCCGCGGGGTCGAGGCCTCCGGGGCGGCCGCCTCGCGCGCCTTGGGGTGATCGGGCTCGACCGGCCGGCGCACCACCTTGGGCTTCGGCTTCTCCTTCTTCTCGACGACCTTCTTCGGCGGCGGCTTCTTCTCCGGCGGTTTCAGATCGGGCGGCGGCGGCAGCAGCACGGCATCGAGTTGCGGGATCGAGGGCAGGTCCGGCAGCTTGATCTCGGGCTGCTCGACGGGAGTCGGCTCGGGCTCCGGTTCGGGCTCGGGCGGCGGCGGCTCCGGCGGGGTCTCCTTGACCGGCTCCGGCGGCTGCTCCTGCTCGACCCTTTCGGGTGCGACAGGAAGCTCCTCCTGCGGCGCCTCGGGCGCGACGGAGACGGCAGCGAGCTCGATCATGATCGCGGGCTCGGGGGCGCCGGCTGCGGCTTCGGTCGGACGCCAGTTGAGGGCGACCCAGGCCATGCCGCCATGAACAGAGGCGACGGCCAGTGCCGCCGTCGCCCAGCGCAGGGCGGCGAGGCTGCGCCTTTGGGGTGCGATCGCGATCACGGCTTGGCGGCTCCCGCCTGGCCGGTATCCTCGAGCCCGACCAGCGCGATCTTGAGATAGCCGGCCTGGCGCAGGCTGTTCATCACTTCCATCAGCTCGCGATAGGCGACCGCGCCGTCGGCGCGCAGGAAGACCCGCTGCTCGCGATCACTGCCGGTCTGGCGGTCGAGCGTCGCCTGCAATTGCTCGCGTGCCACGGTGTCGTTGCCCAGCGCCAGCGAAAGGTCTTGCTTGACGGTCAGGAAGATCGGCTTGTCGGGGCGGGGCTGCGGCTGCGCGTTCGAGACCGGCAGGTCGACCGCGACATCGACCGTCGAGAGCGGCGCCGCCACCATGAAGATGATCAGCAGCACCAGGATCACGTCGATGAACGGCGTGACGTTGATCTCGCTGACCTCGCCGAGATCGCCGTCCTGAGGCTCCTTGAGCGAAACCGCCATCGCCGCTTACTCCACCCGGGCGCGCGGCATCGCCGCGGCCTGTGCCGGAACCGCATGCAGCCCGGCGCGCGTCTGCAGGGCGACGGCGCGGCGCGTCCGCTCGAGATCGCGCGAGAGATGGCGCAGCACTTCGCCGGAAGCGTCGGAGAGCGTCGCCCGATAGCCGGCGATCGAGCGCGAGAAGACGTTGTAGATGATCACCGCCGGGATCGCCGCGACGAGGCCGATCGCGGTCGCCAGCAGCGCCTCGGCGATGCCGGGGGCTACGACGGCGAGATTGGTGGTCTTCGCCTGGCTGATGCCGATGAACGAGTTCATGATGCCCCAGACCGTGCCGAACAGGCCGACGAAGGGCGCCGTCGAGCCGATCGTCGCCAGCAGGCCGGTGCCGCGCGCCATGCTGCGCCCGGCCCGGGCCTCGATCCGCGACAGCGAGATGGCGACGCGTTCCTTGACGCCGTCCTCGCCGAGATCGGTGGAGCGCTCGCGCTCGCTCTGCGCGGCGGCGACCAGGAATGCCACCGGACCTTGCGCCTGGCCCTTGCGGCCGGCGATGGCCTGAGCCGCTTCGTCGAGGCTCGCAGCCTGCTCCAGCCGCCGCGTCGCGCGCTGGGCGCGGGCCTTGGCGGCGGCGAGTTCAACGGCCTTGGCGAGCCAGATCGTCCAGGTCACCAGCGAGGCGAAGGCGAGGCCGACCATCACCGCCTTCACGACGATGTCGGCGGCCATGAACATGCCCCAGGGGGAAAGGTCATGCGGCAGGGTCGCCTGCACGACCGGCGGCGGAGCGGGAACCGCGGGCGTCGAAAGCGGCGTCATCGCGGAAGGGGTGGACGGGCCGCCGATCGTGCCATGGGGCACCGACTGAGGTGTTTCCGCCACCGGCGCGCCGTGTACTGACGGCGCTGGTTGAATTGGCGCCTCGCTGGGCTGGGCCGGCGCAGCTTGGGAGGGAGCGGTCTGAGCGGGCGTTGCCTGGGGTTGAACGGTCTGCGCGATGCCGGTCGAGCGCGCCCCCGGGAGGGCAACGAGGCTCATAGCGAGCAGGACAAGGCCGATCAAACGCCGCATCGAATTGGTTCCGTAGCCTGGGCCGCGCACCTCTTGGCGGGAGCGCTGGATGAACGACGGTTGCGCGAGCGCCTTGCCGTCTTGCGGCCGCGGGGGCGTGCATCCGGGCAGAATGCTGCCGGCGCGACCGTAGGGAGCAGTTAGCCCAAGCGAGATAAGTTAGCAAATACAATAGTTTACATGTGTTCTAAAGTAATGCGTGCGCACGTTGTCTTTGGAGGCGTTCGCGTAATTGGGGCGTTGCGCCCAAGCATCTGCGGATTCTGGCTTCGAGGCGCCGGGAAGATCTCCGGGCACCAGCGCATGATTCCAGCTCGGCGCGAAGAGCCGCCGGGCGACATCGTGTCCGCCCGACGGCTCCGATGCTCTCGCTCTGCCGAGCCGGTGCGGTCAGTGCTTGTGGCCCGCTGCCGGGGTGCGGGCGCCGACCGACTGGACCGAGAACTCGACCGCGACCGGTCCGGCCTTCTCGAAGTTGAGCGTCGCCTTGATGCTCTCGCCTTCCTTGAGCTGGCGCTTCAGATCCATCAGCATCAGATGGTAGCTGCCGGGCTTGAGCTCGGTCTTCTCGCCCGGCTTGATCTCCAGCCCCTCGGGCAGGCCGCGCATCGTCATGACGCCTTCCTTCATCGCCATCTCATGGATCTCGACCTTGCCGGAAACCTCGCTGGTGCCGCCGAGCAGGCGGTCCGGGGTGCTGCCGGAGTTGGTCACTGCGAGATAACCGCCGGCGATCTTGGCGCCCGCCGGCGTCGCCCGCGTCCAGGGCTGCTCGAGCTTGAGCGGCCCGGCGGTGTAGTCATTGGCGAGCGCCGAAAAGCCCGCGAACGAGAAGGCCAGGGCGGCGGACATGCGAATGAGTGCGTTCATCTTGAGGCTCCTTCGGCCAGGTTGGGTAGGTTGAACGGGAATCAAGGCTTGATCTCGATGGTGTCGCTCAGGCGGATCATCTCGAAATCCGACACCAGGATTTCGAGCTCGACGCTCCAGCGCCCGGCTACGGGCACGGTCAGCCCGTCCACCAGCCAGCTGCCATCGGGCTGGCGGGCTGCCGGCCGCTCGACCGCCTCGATCCCGGCGGTGCGATTGGCGAAGGAAAGGCGCACCTCCTTGGCAGCGAGCGGGCCGAAATTGCCGTCGAGCAGCGCGATCGAGACGCTGGCAGGGCCGGCCCGCCCCGGCGTGACGCTGATCTCGGCCATCGCCTTTTCGCTGTGGATATGGACCGAGGCCGGCGCTGCGGCGGCAAGTGCGACCACCAATGTCCGGGGAGGTGGCGTGAAGCGCCAGAGCGCGGCGGTGCCGAGGATCGCCAGCACCACCGCGATCTCGACGCCGATCACGCGCCGCAGCCGGAGCTTCGCCGGTTCGACGCTCCGGCTCGCCGGCGCAGTCAGCCGGTAGCGGTTGAAGGCCGCGAGCCCGAGCAGGGCGGCGACCAGCGCGAGCTTGACGGTGAGGACGAGGCCATAGGCGCTGGTCAGCAGCGCGCCGGGCGTCTCGACCTGGACGATGGCGAGGGCGACGCCGCTCGCCAGCAAGGCGATCAGGAAAAGCGGGACACGGCGCGAGAACCGCTTCAGCGCCGCGGCGCCGTTGGCCTCGCGCATCGCCAATGCGAGCGGCAGCAGGGCTCCGGCCCAGGCCGTCATGCTGATCCCGTGCAGGAAGACGGCGGGACGCATCAGCCATTGCGGCGACGCGGCACTGGCATGACCGCTCGCCGCCAGCGCCAGGCCGGTGCCGAGCAGGGCGGCGAATGCGAGCGCGCGTCCGGCGCCGCCAGCCAGTGACAGCGAGATGAGCCCAGCCAGCAGGGCCGCGGTCGCGATCGCGGCGGTGCGGCCAAAGCTGCTGCCGATCGCGGCCCGCCAGATCTCGGGACGCAGCGCATCGGAAGCCGGGGCCGCCAGCGCGTCGAGCCCCTGTGCGGCCAATGCGAACGGCACGACGACGAGGCCGAGCACCAGCATCATGCGCAGCGGCTTGCGGCTGCTCGCTGGCAAGGGCCCAACCCAGGCCGGGAAGGCGACGCCGCCAATGCCGAGGACGAGGCCGAGGTAAAGTCCGACGCGCCCCAGCCAGAGCGCCAGGGTGACCGGCAGGTCCCGCTGCGCGCTTGCCTCAGGCGGCCTCGCGCCCGGTGCCCCGACGGAAAACACCACCGAGCCCCCGATCGGGTGCCCGTCCTCGGAGACGACGCGCCAGCTCAGGACATGGCTGCCCTGCGCCAGCTCGGTCGGCGCTTCGATCGTCAGCGTCCGGTCCCGGAGCGTGAAGCGTTCGAGCGTCGTGGTCGCACCGTCCGGGCTGATCAGGCGCAGCACCAGTGGCGAGACCGGCTCGCTGAAGCTCAGTGTGAACTGCTCCGGTGCGCGCGCCATCACGGCGCCGTCCGCCGGCATCGCCGTGACCAGTGCGGCATGGGCGAGCGCGGGCCCGGGCCGCAGCGTCGCCGCGGCGCAGGCGCAGAGCAGAACGAGAAGAAGGATGAGACGCCGGATCATGGCCTGGAACGGGCGGCCGGGCATGAGGCCCGGCCGCCTTCGCTTCACTTTTTCGGGACGAGCTTGAGGCCGGGAGCGGGGAACTTGTAGTCGTCCGCGCTCTTGCCCTCGGCCGGGATCTCGATCCAGCGTTCGACGCTGCCGCCCTCGCATTCCTGGACGACCGGCACGTGCAGCGTCGTCTCCGGTTTGAGGTCGGCGGTGAGATAGCCGCGCAGCACGAACTCGTCGTAATGCTCGTCGAGCAGCTTGCCGCCGCTCCAGACCACCTCGGTGACGCCCTCGGCGGTCGGCGTGCCGTAATAATCGTAGGTCTTGCCGTATTTGCCTTTCACCGTGTCCAGCGCCCAGCCGGCCTTGGGCATCGGTTTGACCGCGATCATGCCTTCCGGCACGCGGACGCGGACCTTGATCGTCGGAGCGCCCTTGCAGCCATGGGGCACGCGCAGCACCGCCTTGTAGGTCGAACCGATGGCTGCCTGCTGGGTCTCCAGCGTGACATGGGCGAGGGCAGGGGAGGCGGCAAGGGCGGCGAGCGCTGCCGCGAGGAATGCGGATTTCGACATGGTCTGAAGCCTTTGACTTCCTTGGCCGCGAGGGCCCAGAGGGGGCATGGTGGCCCTGAAGATGAGCCTGCGCGCGGACCGGTCACGTTGAGCGGGAGCAACGAAGGCGCTGATTGCGAAGAGGATCGCCCTTGCACGCCACGCGGTCGCCGGCCTTGCGAAAGCGGGGCGGCTTGGCGTGGAAGGGCGTGGAGCTGCCGGCGCGTCTGCGCGGGCGGCTCAGATGGCGGCGGGTGGTGCGCGCGGATTGGCCGGCGAGCGCCCGGCGGCAAAGCCATGCGGCAGGTCGCGCCTGAGCTGGAAGGCGATCAGGTCGACTGGGCGATGGACGACCGGGCTGAAGCCGGCGGTCGTGGCTGGCGCGCCGGAGCCGGAGAGGAAGCAGCCGAGCATGCAGCAGCTCGGCATCTCATGGGCCGCGGCGCCGTCATCGCCGGGCGGCATCTCGCCGGGCGCGCAGAGCGTCATCCCCAGCGAGCGGTCGAGGCTCATGCCCGCGGCGTGCGCCCCGGAGGCGAGGCCGCCGAACACCGCCTGCAGCACGAGCAGATAGGCGGTGGCGATCGCGGCCAACCGGCTCCATCCTGCTTTGCGGCGCACTGCGGACAAGATCTGCTCTCCTGCTCCTTCGATAGCATGGCGGCGCGGCGCGTCAATTTCGCTGCGACGGGCGCGTTGCCGCAGGGCGCTGCCGGACCCTCCGGGGAAATTCCTCCCAAGATGACGGCTCTTTAAGGTGGCTGTTTCTATTGACCGGCCCGGACCCCGCCGCGATTGTCCGCGCCGGCCTTCGGCTCGGCGGTTGCCTGCCCGGTCCGGGCATTCGAAAAGTTGCGGCGCCGTCCCGCTGCGGCCCAGGAACAGGTTGGATCATGATCCTCGACGAGCGCACCTATGCCATCAAGCCGGCCCATGTCCGCGACTATCTCGACCTCTATGTGAAGGAGGGGATGGCGCTACAGATCTCGCATCTCGGACAGCTGATCGGCTGGTTCACCACCGATAGCGGCGTCGTCAACGAGGTCGTCCACATGTGGCGCTTCGAGGACGCCGGCGACCGCGAGCGCCGGCGCGCGGCGATGGAGGCCGATCCGCGCTGGCAGGAGTTCCGTGCCAAGGCCGCGCCCTATGTGCTGGAGATGCGCAGCCGCATCCTGCGGCCGACAGATTTTTCGCCGCTGCGCTGACGCTGTGAGCCTCGCCGCAGCCCGAACACCTGATCCGCCTGTGCTCCGCCGACCGGGCGAGCGCGGGCTCGCCTGTGTCTCGGCTGTGCTGGGATGGCTGGGCGCTGCCGTGCTCGGCCTGCTCTTCGCCATCGTGATGCTGGCCGTCCTGCGCCGCTATCTCTTCGGCGCCGGGCTGATCTGGTCGGACGAGCTGGCGATCTGGCTCAATGTCGCGCTGGTCGCGCTCGGCATGCCACTGGCGGCGACCAGCGCCCTGTCGATGCGGCTCGACGTGCTGGTCCGGCTGCTGCCGGGAGGCGGGCAGCGTCTGGCGGCGATCCTTGCCGATGCGATCGCCGTCCATGGTGCGCTCGTGATCGCCATTGGCGGCGCCGGCGTCGCCGCGCTGGTCGGCGGCACCTCGACCGTGCTCGGCCTGCCCGAGAGCCTGCGCTTCGCCGCATTCGCGACCGGCGGAGGGCTGACGGTGCTGCTCCTGCTCTGGCGCGCCGCGCTCGACCGCTCGGTGGCCGCGGCCCTGGCTTCGCTGCTTCTCGGCCTCGGCCTCTACCTCGCCGCGCAGAGCACGACGGGCCTGTCACTGACGACGCCGAGCCTGGTTGCGGCGCTTGCGGCCGGGATCGGCCTGCTGATTGGTGCGCCGCTGCCCTTCGCGCTGCTCGCCGGGGTCTCGCTGTCCGGCCCGTTCGGCGGCATGCTGCCCGAGCCGGCGATCGTCCAGAACACCGTCTCCGGCGTCTCGAAGTTCCTGCTGCTGGCGATCCCCTTCTTCCTGCTCGCCGGCGAGCTCCTCACTGCCGGGGGCCTCGCCGAGCGGCTGGTGCGCTTCGCCGCATCGCTCGTCGGCCATTGGCGCGCCGGTCTGGCACAGACGGCGCTGGTCGCCAGCACGCTGTTTTCCGGCGCGTCCGGCTCCTCGGTGGCGAATGCCGCCTTCGGCGCCAAGGTGATGGCGCCGGCCTTGGTGGCGCGCGGCTATCCGCCGGCCAATGCGGCGGCGATCGTCGCCGGCGTCTCGATGCTCGACAACATCATCCCGCCCTCGATCGCCTTCCTGATCCTGGCGGCGGCGACCAATCTTTCGGTCGGCTCGCTCTTGGTCGGCGGCTTCGTCGCCGGGGCGGTGCTGGTGCCGGCGCTGGCGATCGGCATCCATCTCAGCATCCGCGGCGTGGTCGATACCGCACCGAAGGCGAGCGCGGGCGAGCGGGCGAAGAGCTTCGTCGGGGCGCTGCCCGCGATCGGGCTCGGCGTCGTCGTCGTGGTCGGCATCCGCTTCGGCGTGGTCACGGTGACGGAGGCCTCGGCTCTGGCCGTCGCCTATGCGCTCGTCGTCTGCCTTGCTTTGCGCAGCCTCGATTTCGCCGGCGTCGGCCGGGCCTTGCGCAGCTCGGCCGGCGAAGCGGCGGCGGTCGGCCTGCTGATCGGGGCCTCGGCCCCCTTCGCCTTCCTGCTCGCGGTCGACCGGGTTTCCGAGCACATGGCTGCTCTCGTCACCGCATTCGGCGGCGGGCCCTATGCGGTGATGCTGCTGGCCAACCTCGTCCTGCTCGTCGCCGGGCTCTTCCTCGACATCGGTGCCGCGATCCTGCTGCTCGCGCCGTTGATGCTGCCCGTGGCGATCGCTGCCGGCCTCGATCCGATCCAGTTCGGCGTTATCCTCGTCGTCAACCTGATGATCCACGGGCTGACGCCGCCGCTCGGCATCCTCGTCTATGTCGTCAGCGGCATCACTCGCGTGCCGGCAGCGGCGGTGTTCAGGGCGGTGCTGCCGTTGCTCGCCAGCCTGCTTGCGGCGCTCGCCGTCCTCTGCCTCGGCGCTGCCGCCTGGCCTTCGCTTCCGCCTTCGATCAAGGAGCTGTTCTGATGTCCTTCACCCGCCGCCGGATCGCCGCCGGGCTCGTCGCAGCGCCCGTCATCCTCTCAGCCCGCGCAGGCCTCGCCGCCGGCAGGCCGGTCACGGTCGCCTCGCTGCTGGGCGACGACAAGCCGGAGACCAAGATCTGGCGCAGGATCGCCGAGATCCTTGCAAAGACCGCGCCGGGCCGCTTCGACCTGCGCATCGTCGCCAATGCCGCGCTCGGCGGCGAGAAGGAGGTCGCCGAAGGCATCAAGCTCGGCTCGGTCCAGGCCTCGCTTTCGACCATCTCGGCGCTGTCGGGCTGGGTGCCGGACGGCCAGATCCTCGATCTGCCCTTCCTGTTTCGTGATCGCGGGCACCTGAAGCGGGTGCTCGCCGGCCCGCTCGGCAGCGAGCTCAAGGGGAAGTACGAGGCGCAGGGCTTCGTCGTCCTCGGCTTCATCAACTATGGCGCCCGCCATCTCCTCGCCAAGGAGCCGATCACCACCCCGGCCGGCATCAAGGGCAAGCGCATCCGGGTGATCCAGAGCCCGCTGCACACCGAACTCTGGTCGGGCTTCGGCGCTTTCCCGACCCCGATTCCGATCCCGGAGACCTACAACGCTCTGAAGAGCGGCGTCGTCGACGCGATGGACCTGACCAAATCGGCCTATGTCGGCTTCAAGCTGCACGAGGTCGTGCCCTGGCTGATCGAGACCGGCCATATCTGGGCGACGGGCGTCGTCTACGTTTCCGCGCCCTTCTGGAAGTCGCTCTCGGCCGAGGACAAGGCGGCGCTGGCGGCTGCGGCAGCGGAAGGCGCGGCCTATTTCGACGAGCTCATCGTCGCCGACGAGGAGGCTTCGATGGCCAAGGCGAAGGCCGAGGGCGGCAAGGTCGCCCAGCCGGAGGACCGGGCCGGCTGGGAGGCCGGTGCCCGCAAGGTCTGGACCTCGTTCGCGCCCAAGCTCGGTGGCATCGAGAAGATCGAGGCGATCGCCGGCAGCGCCTGAGGGCTGCGCCGTGTGTCGGCGACGACGGAACCGGCCGCGACAATCTGGATCGCGGCCGCGTCTTCGATTATCCCATGACGTTGGGGTGGTAGCGCATCGGCCCTCCCGCTGATTTCGCCGAAGCAGCAGCAAGCTGCGTGGATGCGCGAAAAATGGGGAGCGCCGCATGCAAAGCGGCCCGTCAGTTCCGGCTGCACCGCCGGTGCCGGCCTCGGCGATGGCCTCGCCGCTGGACGGCGTGACGCTGCTGCTCAAGCGCATCGAGGCGGAGGCCCTGGCCGCGCTCGACGCAGCGCCGCTGCTTCCGGACGCGCTCTGGCGCATCATGCCGGGCACGCCCTCCGCCTGGGTGATCCTGGCCCAGGGACTGCTCGTCGCCGGCGCGGTGCTCGCCGTCTACCTGCTGACCGGGCACCTGCTCCGGCATCGACGCCAGCGCGCCGGCGCCGCCCGCTCGGCCTTCGCCGGGATCACGCGGGTGACCGGGCTCGATGCGCTCGTGGTGCTCGCCGCGACTGTGACCGGCAGGTTTCTTCTGGTTCGCGTCCTTGGCATCGAACCCGGCACGAGCACCTTCCCGAGCGATCTGACCACCGGGCTGATCCGCTGGCTGCTGCTGCTGACGCTCCTGTACATCCTGTTCCAGCCGACGATGCGGCGCCTGCGCCTGGTCGCGGTCGACGATCACGGCGCGCGCAAGGCCGTCTGGCAGTTCGGCATCATCTTCGCCGTCGGCCATCTGCACAACGCGCTGCTCGGCGCCGCGCAGCGCATGGGGCTGCCGCTGCCCTCGCTGCGGCTGATCTCCTGGATCGTGGCGCTCTGCATGGCGCTGGCGGCCCTGCGATTGCTGCGAAATCTCGGCCGGCACGGTCTGCCCATGCTGACGCGCCTGCTCGCCTCCGGCATGGTCCTCTTGCTGTTCAGCTTCTGGATCTGGGGCTGGATGGAGCTCGACTTCGACCTGTACCGCGGTGCGGTCGGCATGATCGTGATCCTGCTGCTGGCAGTCGCGCTCGATCGGGCGCTGGCGGTCAGCATCCGCGATTCCCGCAAGCCCGAGATCATGCGCCGCTTCTTCGTCGTCCGGGTCGTCGTCGATGCGCTGGCGGCGGCGCTGCTGGTCCGCATCGTCATCCAGTTCTGGTGGCGGGACGTGTTCGGCGGCTTCACGCCGGAGGCCTGGCTCAGCTTCACGCACCGCCTGACCTTCGCCTCCTTCATCCTCGTTCTCGCCGTCACCTTGTCGGCCGTGATCCATGTCTGGACGGAGGCGAAGCTGACGCCGGGCGAGGCCGGGCCCGGCTCTGATCCGAGCGATGACCGGATGGCGCGGCTCACCACCGTGCTGCCGATCCTGCGCTTCGTCGCGATCGGGGTGATCGGAGTGGTGTTCCTGCTGGTCGCGCTCTCGACCCTGGGCATCGACACCACGCCCTTGCTCGCCGGCGCCAGCATCGTCGGCCTCGCGATCAGCTTCGGCTCGCAGACGCTGGTCAAGGACATCGTCTCCGGCGTGTTCTACATGCTCGACGACGTCTTCAGGCTGGGGGAGACCATCGAGGCCGCCGGCCGCTGCGGCCGGCTCGAGCAGATCAACCTGCGCAGCGTCCGCCTGCGCGACCAGTCGGGCCGCGTCCACACCATCCCGCTCGGCGAACTCGGCACTGTCACCAACCATAGCCGCCGGCTGGTGCATGTGACGGTCGAAGTGCCCTTCGCGACATTGCCCGGACAGGCGGGGATGACCCGTTTCAGGCGCAATGCGGTCGCCGCGCTGCGCAGCGAGCCGACGATCCATGCCGCGATCGTCGGCGACATCGCGGTCATTCGGGTCGACCCGCAGGACGATACCGGCGGCAGCATAGGCTTCGGCTTCGACATGGTGGCGCCGGCGATCGAGCGCGTGCCGCCGCTGGTGCGGCATCTGATCGAGGAGGTCGCCGAGGAGTCGCGGATGACCGGCAGTCCGGGGCCTGCCTCGGTCTCGGTCGCCGAGCTGCCGGTCGCACCGCCCGCCGACATGCCGGCGGCGGCCCCGGATGCCGCCACCGTTGCCGTGCCCTTGACTGCAAAACCCTCCGCGGCGGCGCCCTGACCATGGCATCGGCCGTGATGTTCCGACCACTCTGCCCGCCCGGACCGCCCGGGCCGGATGCTCACGGTGAAAGGACGATCCGATGAACAGGTCTCTTCTCGTCGCCTGCGCCATTCTGCTGCTCGGTGCTCCGGGCGCGCTCGCCCAGGGAGAACCCACCGCGCAGGAGCGCGCGGCCTGCCGCTCGGATGCGATGAAGTTCTGTGCTTCTTTCGTCGGCAAGCCCCCGCAGATGAACGCCTGCCTGCGCGACAACAAGGCGAAGCTCTCGGATGGCTGTCGCAAGGTGGTCGAAGCCCGCGGCGGTTGAGCGGACGCCGCTTCTGAAGGCTGAGATCGCGATGGCTCAGGGGCCGATTTCGATCTCGGCTCGCAGGCCCGAGCGATCCGCCCGATTGCTCAGCCGCAGCGAGGCGCCCAGGCGCCTGGCGGCGGCATCGGCGATGGCGAGGCCGAGCCCGGTGCCGATCGCGCTCTTGTGCCGGCCGCGGAAGAAGCGCTGCGTGACGAGCGCCATCTCGTCCTCGGGAATCCCCGGTCCCTCGTCCTCGATGGCGATGCCGTGACCGCTCGCGGTTGCTCGCCAGACGATCCTGCCGCCGGCCGGCGAATGCTGGACCGCGTTCTCGTGCAGATTCCGCAGCGCCAGGGTCAGGAGTTCGCGGCTGGCCTGGATCGTCACGCTTCGGAGGGCAGGATCGAACGAGATTGAGACCTGCTGAGCGGCGCCGGGCGCGCTGTCGGCAATCTCGTCGAAGAGCGCGACCGCCTGCAGGGCTTCCCGGGCCGGGGCCGGACCGTTCGCATCGAGTTTCGCCAGCGCCAGCAATTGCCGAACCAGTCTCGTCGTCCGGTCGACCGACAGCACGATCCGCTGCAGCGCTCCCTGCCGCACCGCCGGATCCTCGGTCGCCATCGCGATCTGAGCCTGCGTCTTCAGTCCCGCCAGCGGTGTGCGCAGCTCATGCGCGGCGAAGGCGGTGACCTCGCGCTCGTGCCGGCGCGCCGTCTCGACCTTGGCGAAGAGCCCGTTCAGGGCCTGGGCCAGCGGCTTCACCTCGGCGGGCGCATGGGCGGCGTCGACCGGACTCATATCGTCGGCATCGCGGGTGCCGACGTCATGCGCCATCGCCCGTAGCGGGCGCAGCCCCCGGCCGAGGCTGATCCAGATCAGCAGGCCGAGCAGCGGCGCGATCAGCAGGGCGGGAGCGAGCAGCCCCTTGATCAGTTCGGAGACGAGACGATCGCGCAGGCCGAGCCTGTCGCCGACCATGATGTGGATCCCGGCCGCCTCGTTGGCGACGGTGTAGACGCGCCAGGGCTCGCCATCGACGATGCGGTCGGAGAAGCCCGAGGGAACCTCCGTCAGGCGGCCATGCGGCGTGCCGCTCGAGCGCGCCATCAGGCGGCCGTCGAAGGACCAGATCTGGCAGGAGAGCTGGCGCTCATAGCCCAGGGCTTCGGCTTGCGGGCCGGGCAGGGCGGCCATGGCGACCGTCATATTGGCGCTTCCGACCAGCGAGTTCACCATCCGCGCCGCTTCCTGCAGGCGCGTGTCGAGGACATGCTCGAGCTCGCGATGCGTGTTCGAATAGATCCAGGCCACGGCCGAGAGCCAGATCACGCCGGTCGCCGTCAGCAGGATCGCAAAGAGCCGTCCGCGCAGCGAGTTCATGAGGTGGCCCTGATCCGGTAGCCGAGGCCGCGCACCGTCTCGATTGTGTCACGCCCGATCTTGGCGCGCAGATGGTGGATGTGGACCTCCACCGCATTGCTCTCGATCTCTTCCTGCCAGCCATAGAGTCGGTCCTCGATCTCCGGTTTCGAGAGCACGATGCCAGGACGTTCCATGAGGGCCGAGAGCACCGCGAACTCGCGGCGCGAGAGGCTGAGCGGTGCCCCGTTCAGCGTCGCGGAGAGGCTGGCAGGGTCGAGCACGACGCCGCAGGCGGTCAGGCAGGGCGCCGCCCGGCCATTGCCGCGCCGGGCGATCGCCCGGACGCGCGCGCTCAGCTCGTCGAGGTCGAAGGGCTTGCCGAGATAATCGTCGGCGCCGCTGTCGAGGCCGCGGACGCGGTCGGGTGTGTCGTCCATCGCGGTCAGCAGCAGGATCGGGGTCCGGTCGCCGCGCCGGCGCATCTCGCCGAGCACGTCCAACCCCGAGCCGTCCGGCAGCATCAGGTCGAGCACCATGGCGTCGAAGGTCGAGGTCGCGAGCGCGGCGCGGGCATCGGCGCAGGTCTCCACCCGGTCGACGGTCATTCCGGCAAGGCCGAGGCCGACCGCGAGGCCGTCGGCGAGGATCGGGTCGTCCTCGACCACGAGAATGCGCATGCGCTCGCTCCTTCGCCCGCGACCAGACAGCCCAGCCTTAAGGCTGGCTTAAGCTGGAGCTTCGACAGGGCGGCTTCAACCTATCGAAAGGTCGCCAATGTCTGGCCGGCATCTTGCCGCCGGACGCCGGGCCCGACCATCTCGTCCTGCTGGAGTTGCCGATGAACCGCCGCACTGCTCTCGCCCGACTGGCCGTCTCCGGTCTCGCCATGACCAGCGTCCCGATGCTGCTGGGAGCCTCTTCGGCCTGGGCGGTGGAGACCGGCGCCGATGCGGTGCTCAACGATCCCGAAGCGCCCAATGGCGGCAATTTGAAGGGCGACGTCACCATCGCCGCCTTCCTCGATTACAACTGCCCCTACTGCAAGAAGACGGCTCCCGATCTCGCCCGCATCGTCAAGACCGACGGCAGGATCAGGCTGGTCTACAAGGACTGGCCGATCCTCGGCGACGCCTCGGTCTACGGCGCCCAGCTTGCGCTCGGTGCGCATTACCAGGGCAAGTACGAGACCGTGCACCATGCGCTGATGGCGCTGCCGAGCATGCGAATTCCCAAGGACAAGATCCTTGGCGCGATCCAGGCGGCCGGCGTCGACATGACCAGGCTCCAGGCCGATCTCAAGGCGAAGTCGGACGCGATCACCGCGCTGCTCCGGCGTCATCTCGCCCAGGCCGACGCCATCGGCCTCGAAGGCACGCCGGCCTATCTCATCGGCCCGTTCCGGACCTCGACGCTGGACTATGACGGCTTCAAGCAGGCCGTAGCCGATGCCCGTGCCCGGCAGGCCAAGAAATAGTCGCGCCCCGGCCGCTCACCCCGATTTCCTACGTCCTTAGCCGAAAGCCTCGCATGATCCGCGCCCTCCTGTCGGCGAAGCGCCTCGCCGTCATCGCCCTTGCCCTGTCGGCGGCCGCCTGCACCACGGTGCGGCCGCTGCCGTCACAGGTCGCCGCCGCGCCCGCCATCGACCCGCTGGTGGCGCAACGCTACAGCGCGGTCGAGACCGAGAAGTTCAATATCCCGGCCGTCAATCTGGAGGACCTGCAGCCGCAATATGTCCGCCAGCTTGTCGACTACCGGACCAAGCACGAGCCCGGCACGCTGATCGTCGATCCGAAGAACCGCTTCCTCTATCTGGTGCAGGAGGGCGGCAAGGCGCTGCGCTATGGCGTCGGCGTTGGCAAGGCCGGGCTCGAATTCAGCGGCACGGCCGTGGTCGAGCGCAAGGCGCAATGGCCGCGCTGGACGCCGACGCGGGACATGATCCGGCGCGAGCCGCAGCGCTACGCCAAATGGGCGGGCGGCATGGCCGGCGGCGAGAACAACCCGCTCGGAGCCCGCGCGCTCTATCTGTTCAAGAACGGCCAGGACACGCTCTACCGCATCCACGGCACCAACGAGCCCGAGACGATCGGCGAAGCCGTGTCGTCCGGCTGCATCCGGATGATGAATCAGGACGTGATCGACCTCTACAACCGCATACCCAGCGGTTCGAAGGTGGTCGTACTGTAGGGCCACGATCCCAGGCGCTATCCTCGACGCGCCGGAACAACGCCTGACAAAAGGGAGCAGCCCTCGGTCTGCTCCCTTTGCCTTGTGCCTTGCGGCGTCCGTCGAGGCTTGGGCGTCAGTCCCGGAAGACCACGGTCTTGCTGCCATTGCCGAGGACGCGCCCGTCGAGATGCCAGGCGACGGCGCGGGCGAGGACGCGCCGCTCGATGTCGCGGCCCTTGCGGACCAGATCCTCGGGTGTGTCGTGATGGCTGATGCGCTCGATGTCCTGCTCGATGATCGGCCCCTCGTCGAGATCGGCCGTCACGTAATGAGCGGTGGCGCCGATCAGCTTCACCCCGCGCGAATGCGCCTGGTGATAGGGCTTGGCGCCCTTGAAGCCGGGCAGGAAGGAGTGGTGGATGTTGATGCAGCGTCCCGCGAGCTTGCCGGCGAGATCGTCCGACAGCACCTGCATGTAGCGGGCGAGGATGACGAGGTCGGCGCGTGCTTCCTGCACCAGCGCCCAGATCTGCGCCTCCTGCTGCGGCTTGGTGTCCTTGCTGATCGGCAGATGGTGGAAGGGGATGCCTTCGAAATCGAGGTGCTGGTAGATCTCGCGCGGATAGTTCGAGACGATGCCGGCGATCTCCATGTCGAGCTCGCCGGTGCGCCAGCGATAGAGCAGGTCGGCCAGGCAATGGTCGAATTTCGAGACCAGCAGCAGCACGCGCTGGCGCTCGCGACGCGGCCTTGCATGCCAGCTCATCGCATGGCGCTCGGCGATCGCGCCGAAGCCCTCGCGGAACTGCGCGAGCGAACCGCCTTCCGGGAAATTGAAGACGACACGCATGAAGAAGTCGCCGGTCTCGACATCGTCGAACTGGTTGGCCTCCTGGATGTTGCCGCCGCATTCGAAGAGATGGCGCGACACGGCGGCGACGATGCCCGGGCGGTTAGGGCATGAGAGGGTCAGCAGGTACTGTTCGGTCGGCATGAAAGGGGCTCTCGAGGTCGACGCCCCCCCGGATGTCGAGGGGCGGCTGCCGCAGCGCCGGCGGGCGCTGCGGTCGGCATGGGATGCCGGCTGTTCGCACGGGTTTCGTCGCGCGCCTGGACGGCGTCGCCCACCTACCGGCTCTGCCCGGCGCTCCGCAAGGTTTGTGCAGGCCTCGAGGGTGAGGCTCGCTGACGCGGCCTAGCCGTCGACGATGTCGTTGTACTCCGGATGCCGGCTCACCCAACCGGCCATGAAGGAACAGCGCGGCACGACCTTGCGTCCGCTCGCCCGGATCCGCTCGAATACACCCTTCGCCAGACGCGAGCCGACACCCTGGCCCGAGAGCGCCTGGGGGACTTCGGTATGGGTGAGGACGATCCGGTCGCCTTCGATCCGGTAATAGGCGAGGGCGAGCTCGTCGCCGATCGCCAGCTCGAAGCGGCTCTGGTCCGGTCTGTCGACGACGGGGTTGTCCATCAGCGGCCTTTCCTGTGGATCTGGGTCAGCGCACCGCCGCGGGCGGTTCGCAGGGGCAGGTGACCAGCAGCGCACCGGGCGCGTCAACCCTCATGAACGCAGGCCCTTGCTCAGCGCGAGCGGGAGAGTCCCGCGGCGGCTTCGGCTCCTTGCGCCAGCGGCAGGCGAATGATGAAGGCGGTTCCCTGACCTTCGGCCGAGCGCAGCGTGATCGAGCCGCCATTGGACTGGGCGACGCGCTGGACGATCGCCATGCCGAGACCCGCGCCCGAACCGCCGCTGCGCCTGCGCCGCCAGAAGCGCTTGAAGATGTGCTCGTGCAACTCCTCCGGGATCCCCGGACCATCGTCCTGCACGGTCAGGCTGCCATCCTTGCCCAGGACGACGTCGATCGTGGTGCCAACCGGTGTATGACGGATGGCGTTCTCCACGAGGTTGCGCAGCATGTGCCAGACATCCTGCTCATGCGCCTGGACACGCAGACTAGACAGCCCTTCAGGCTCGACCAGCCCGAGCGATTGCCCCTTCCGGATCGCCTCGATCGCGAGGTCCCCGACCACGGAGCGGCTGACATCGAGCAGGTCGGTCTCTCCGGCCGCCCGGTTCTCCTGCTCGAGAGTCGCCATGTCGAGCAGCTGGTTGACGATGCGGGCCATCAGTCGGGCATCCGCGAGCAGGGCCGTCCGCTCCTCGGATGCCGGCAAGGTCTGCAAGCGCGCATCCAGCACGGCCAGCGGCGTGCGCAGCTCATGGGCGGCGTCGGCGGTAAACTCCTTCTGGACCTTGTAGCTCTGCTCGACGCGGGTCAGCGCGACGTTGAAGGCCTCGGCGAGCGGCAGCACTTCGGCCGGCAGGTCGGCCGTCGCGAGACGCGCGTCGCTGCGCGCCGGATCGAGCGCCGCCACCCGCCGGGATACGTCGAGCACCGGGCGGAAGAAGCGCTTCACGATCAGCGCGTTCAGGGCCAGCAGCAGAAGGAGCAGCGGCACCGCGACGGCCAGGGCGCTCCACAGGAAGTTGTGCAGCAGGTCGTCGTGGATCACGTCCTCCTGGCTGAGATTCCAGCCGAGGTTGACCCAGTAGGGTCGGTCCTCGACCGTCACCGGGAAGCTCACCGCCCGGTACTGGCGTCCGCCCGCGGCCGGCGAGGAGAAGGCCGGCTCCTCGCCGCGCCCGAGGCCGCCGAGAAGGCGGCCGGCGAAGGCCGAGGAGGTGACCAGGGTCCTGCCGGTCGCGTCGACCACCGCATAGCCGAACTCGCCGCTTTCCCCTTCGCGCGAATAGCGCCCCGGCGCCAGCGCGAGCCCACCATCCGCCGTCGCGGTCAGCCCCTCCGCCACCAGCCGCGCCCGGTCCGTCAGGACTTTGCCCTCGAAGAAGGAGGCGCGCCGCTGCAGCATCGCATCGATGGCAACCGGCATCGCGAGGGCGGCCAGGCACAGGACCGCCGCCTGGAGCAGGAAGATTTTCGACAGCAGGCTGCGGCCGGGTCGCATCAGGCCACCGCGGTCAGCACATAGCCGACGCCCCGCACCGTGTTGATCGTCACGGCCGCCTTGCCGTCCTGCAGGCGCTTGCGCAGCCGGTGAATATAGACCTCGACCGCATTGGAGCCGAACTCGTCGTCGAGGCCGAAGAGCTGGTCCTCGACCGAGCTTTTCGGCACGATCTTGTCGGCGCGGCGCATCAGCAATTCGAGCAGCTGGGTCTCGCGCGCCGACAAGGCGAGGGGCCTTTCCTCGACGCTCGCCTGCCGCCCGTGGGTGTCGAAGACGAGGTTGCTCACGGTCAGCTGTGCCCCGAGAAGGGCGCCGGGCCGACGCAGCAGGGCCGCCAGCCGGGCCTTGAGTTCCTCGAAGGCGAAGGGCTTGGCGAGATAGTCGTCGGCGCCCTGTTCCAGGCCCTTGACCCGCTCGTCCATGGCGCCGCGCGCACTCAGGATCAGCACCGGCAGGGGAAGCTGCTGGCTGCGGACATGACGCAGCACCTTCAGCCCGTCGCCGTCCGGCAGGCCGAGGTCGAGGATCATGGCGGTGTAGTTGCGGGAATCCAGCACCGCGATCGCGTCCGCGACGCTATCGACCCGGTCGACGCCGTAGCCGCCGGCTTCCAGTTGGCTGCCGATCAGCTTGGCGAGGTCTTCATTGTCTTCGATGAGCAGCACTCTCACAAGCTGTCTGGCCCCCGCTCTCCTGCCGGGATGAGGTTCGCTCAGTGATCCCCGGCGATTCCGCCCAAAAACGCGCGCCCAGATAAGCCGTCCAAACGTTGAACAATCGCAAATGGCGCGCGCTCCGGCCGAGCGCCGCTCGTTGAGTGGCCCGGCCTTTCGAGCCGCGAGCCGCTGGCGCGCTCGTTGATGGCACGGCTGCGGGCGCTCGCTTCCGTAAGGTTGATGTAAGCGCCGTCTTCTAGCTTTTGCCTATCGCAGGGCGCTGTTGCGTCATCGAAATGCAAGGAAATCCGAGTTTTTAACTCAACGGCAATGTGTCCGCCGCTAGTGCTTCGGCAGTCATTATCGGCCGGGATCGCAGGTCCTGAGCCGACAAAAACAAGAAGCGCAGCAACGGCAACCGGGTATTGGCTCAACGAGGGAGAACGCGGCCAACGTCGCGTGTTCGGACATGACGCAGACACACGATCGAGGCGGCAGGTCGCGTCGGCAGGAAGACTCCATTTCGCTCGACGTGCTGAAGTCGATCGTCGGCGGCGCCAATCCGAACGAGAAGAAGCATATCGACGGCGATTTCGCGATCGCGATGACGGTCGGCAAGCAGGACGTGGCGCCGGCGCCCGTGTCGCAGGTCAAGCTCGACGCGTCGCTCGCCGAGAAGGCGGCGCCCGCCAAGCCCGCGGCGACCGTGCTCGAAAGCAAGGTCAATTACGGCGAGGACAAGCGCTTCGACCTGCGCATGGTCGTCGACGCCGGCGCGAAGACCCCCGGCAAGCCGCAGGCCGACGCCCGTGTCACCTTCGTCGCCTGGGGCCAGAAGGGCGATGCCGACGGCGTCAGGATCGTGATGTCGAGCCAGGATGCCAGGGCCAAGGAGAGCCTGACCCCGGCCCAGGTCGCGGCGAAGGCCGCGGCCGGCGATCCGGTGTTCAAGCAGCTCGACGCGCAGCTGAAGGAGATCGAGGGCGGCAAGAAGGGCAAGCCCGACTTCAGCAAGGACATCGAGGCGAATTTCCGCAAGAACTCCGACGGCAAGACCGCGGCTCCGGCTGGCAAGCTCGCCGTGGCCGACACCTATGCCAAGGCCGATGTGAAGACCGTCCCGGTCAAGGACCCCGCCACCGGCAAGACCAGCCAGAAGTGGGAATCCTCCGTCTCGACCCCGGCCCGCGACGCCGCCAAGGCGGAGACCGAGAAGGCCCAGAAGGCCGAGGCGCAGAAGACCCTGACCGACAAGTGGGATGCGGCCAAGGCCAAGCAGACGGCCGACAACAAGGCCGAGCAGCAGGAACAGGCCCGGCAACAGCAGAAGGCTGCCGAGAACCCGCTCAAGGACATGCGTGACGCCGACAAGGTGCACAAGGACGCGAAGGATTCGGTCGTGAATACCGGCGACGCCAAGCGCCTCGCCGACGCCGAGCGCGACATCGCCACGGCCCGGGTTCCGGCCACCGATGCCGGCGTCAAGCTCGCCGCCGCCAGGCAGGACCCTGCCCAGATGAAGGACGCGGTCAAGGCGCATAGCGACGCGCTCTATCGCGATGCCGTCAACCAGGCCAAGGCCGAGAAGGCGACGACCGCTCACACCGATGCCAAGGCCAGGGAGGTGCAGACCAAGGCCGCTTCCGACGCCGCGCAGCAGAAGTTCGCCGAGGCGAAGCAGCAGCTCCAGGGCTCGAAGGAGAAGCTCAGCGGCGAGGCTGCGACCCAGGCGGCCGCGAAGAAGGCAGCGGGCGATACCGCCGGCAAGGAGCGCTCGAACTCGGTCGGCGCCAACCCGGTCAAGACCGGCAAGGACAAGGTCGAGGAAACCCGTCCCCGCGCAGACACCATGCCGAAGCAGACGGCGATGAAGAGCGTCGAGCCGCCGAAGCCGACCCGCGCCGACCAGGCCCGCTCGGTGGCGAACGAAGGCTGGGGCAAGGCCAACCAGTACGGCTCGAAGCTGCTGGAGCAGGCGGACAAGGATGCCGCCAGCGCTGCCGGCAAGCTGCACAGCAACGAGCGCGAGAACGTGCTGGCCGGCGGCATCACCAAGGTCAAGACGACCGACGGCAACGTGACCCAGGAGCGCACCACCGTCGCCCAGGTGAAGACCGAAAGCGGCACCACCACCTACACCAACGGCGTCGCCCGCGGCGCGAGCGCCCATTGGGACATCCGCGCCGAGGCCGGCGTCGAGAAGAGCAAGACGACCGACCATGGCAACGGCGTGTCGACCACCGTCACCAACAAGGCCTATGCCGGTGCGTCCTTCGAGAACAGCGCCAAGGCGGTGGTGACGGCCAACAGCGTCAGCGCCGAGGCCTCGACCAAGGTCAAGGTGCATGCCGAGGCCAGCCATTCGCACACCACCAAGATCGGCGATGTCGAGCACAAGCACACGATCGCCGCCGCCGCCCATGCCGAGGCCAATGCCAAGGCCGGTGCGCGCCTCGGCTTCGACGGGCTGTCACTCCAGGCCAAGGCCTCTGTCGAGGCTTCGGTGAAGGCGAACCTGACCAGCGAGACCAAGGTCGGCGACCACACCATCCGCAACGATCTCGAGGTCTACGCCAAGGCGAAGGCCGAAGCGAAGGCCGAGGCCGAGGTCACCTTCAATCCCTTCGCCAAGGACGGGAAGGTCAAGGCCAAGATCGGCGTCGGCGCCGAGGCTTCGGCCGGGGTCGGCGTCGAGGGCACGACCGGCTTCCACGGCAAGAATGGCGGGGCCGACATCGGCGCCGGCGCCTATATCGGCAAGATCGGCGCCAAGCTCGATGGCGATTTCGAGATCAAGGACGGCAAGGTCGCCGCAAGCCTGAATGTCGGCGCCGCGCTCGGGATCGGTCTCCAGCTCAACTTCAAGATCGAGAGCAACGTCAAGCAGGCGATGCAGGATGCGGCCCGCGACATCGAAAAGGGCAATTTCGGTGCGAAGGTCCTCGGCCATCTGACCAACAATCCGGTCGGCGGCTTCTTCCGCGGCCTGTTCAGCTGAGGCGCGCTGCGCGTCGCCACGTACAATCGAGAGGATGAGCGATGATCAACGACAAGAGTTCTCCCGAGGAGATCGCCGCCTACAAGGCCGAGCTGGCGCGTGACCTGCCGCCGGCCGCCGCCGAGCTCGACGCCAGCTCGCGCAAGAAGATCCTGGAGCGGGCTGAGGCCGAGGGCTGGTCGAAGTCGCAGGCCGACTGGCTGGACAAGCTCGCCAAGCAGCCGCTTTTCCAGGCGGTGGCCGATGGGGTGCCGGGCACCGAGGCGCTGGAACAGGCCTATGCCTTCGCCCGGCGCAGGCTCGCCGCCGGCTATTTCGACAACGCCCTGGACGAGGGCAAGAACCGCTACACCGCCTTCCTCACCGTGATCGACCTCGAAAAGCAGGTCGCCGAGCGGCGCGGCGACGCGGCGCCGGACTATCCGGACCCGATCCTGCTCGAGGCCTGCCGTGCGGTCGAGGCGGCGGCGGAACAAGGGCTTTCCACCGAGGACCAGATCGCCACCGGCTATGGCGTGATCCGCGAGCTCAGCGAGCGCGGCCTGAGCTGATCCGGCAGGGGCCGGGCATGCGCTGCGGAAGGATGAGAAGATGATGTTCGTGCCGTTCGCCATGCCCCCGCAGCCGCCGGCTCTGGTGCAGGTCCAGCAGCCCGGCGCCTCGGTCGAGGAGACCTTGAGCCGCCGGGCTAAGGACGATGGCTGGTCGGCCTCGCAGGCCGAGTGGATCGGCAAGATCGGCGCCGCCGCCATGGCCAAGGACGCCGATCCTCCGGGGGCGTCGCTCGACGAGGCCTACAAGGCCGCCAGGCGCGTCCTGACCATCGGCTATTTCGACAACGTCCTGGCGCAGGGCAAGAGCAGGCTCGTCGCCTTCCTGACGGTGGTCGACCTTGAGAAGCAGGTGGCGCAGCGCGCCGGCGGGCCGGTTCCGGACTATCCGGACGACGCGCTCAAGGCGGCCTATGTCGAACTGGCGAAGGCCGCCGAGCGCGGTGCTTCGAGCGCCGAGCAGATCGAGATCGGCTTCGCGGCGCTGCGGGCAAGCGCGAAATGAGGGTTGCAGTACTGCTGCCGGAAGGCCGCGATGGCTGAACGCGGCCCAGGCCCAGTCAGGCGTGCCGGACCGGTTCCGACTGTCCTGCAGATGGAGGCTGCGGAGTGCGGGGCGGCCTGCCTCGCCATGGTTCTGGCTGCCTTCGGGCGCTGGGAGACGCTCGATGCCGTCAGGGACAGTTGCGGCGTCTCGCGCGACGGCGTCTCGGCCGCCGACATCGTCGAGGCGGCCGGGCGGCGTGGGCTCGAGGCCAGCGCCTATAGCCGCGAGGTCGAGGACCTCGCCGAGCTGCCGCTGCCGCAGATCCTGTTCTGGGACTTCAACCATTTCGTCGTGCTGGAGGCGATCGGCCAGCGCGGCTTCACCGTCAACGACCCCGCCCATGGCCGACGCGAGATCGGCCGCGAGGAATTCGGGCGGCGCTTCACCGGCGTGACACTGGCCTTTCGGCCCGGTCCCGAATTCTGCCCAACGCCAAAGCCGCCGGCGACCAGCCGGCGCCTTGCGGGGCTGCTGCGCGGTTCGGGCGGCATGTTCGCCTCGGTCATCCTGGTCAGCGCGACCATGGTCGCGCTCGGCGTGCTGGTGCCCGGCCTGACCCGGGTCTTCGTCGACGACTATCTCGTTCAGGGGCGCGGCGACTGGCTCTTGCCGCTGCTCGGCGGGCTGATTGCCGTCGGCGCGCTGCATGCCGCGCTCGCCGCCGTCTATACGCGCGGCCTCCTGCTGCTGCAGACCAAGATCGGCGCTGCGGTTTCGGCGGTGTTCGTCTGGCGCCTGTTCCGCTTGCCCTATGAGTTCTTCGTAAGGCGCAGCGCCGTCGAGATCTCGAGCCGGCCGCAGCTCGCGGCGCAGCTTGCGGGAGTCGCCTCGGGCCCGATGGCGCAGATGGCGACGCATCTCCTCGCCATGCTCGGCTATCTTCTCGTCATGCTTGCTTATGATCTCTGGCTGACCGGGGTCATGGTCCTGTTCGCAGTGTTCGAATTTTCCGTGCTGCGCCTGGTGCGCAAGCGCGTCGAGGAGCGGGCGGTGCATCTGCAGATGGCGGCGGGCCAGGCCCATGCCGCGGCCGTGCAAGGCACGGCGCTGCTGGAGCAGGCCAGGGCAGGAGGCGGCGAGGGACTGCTCTTCAACCGGATGCTGGAGGCCCAGGCCCGGCTGGTGAATTCGGAGCAGGAGAACGGCCGCACCATCCGCCTGCTCGCCGCGCTGCCCTATCTCGGCAGCCGGGCGACGACATTGGCCGTGCTCGGCCTCGGCGCCCTGCTGGTCATCAAGACCGAGATGACGCTGGGCACGCTGCTCGGCTTCCTGATGCTGGCCTCGCTGTTCTCCTCGGCACTGGGGGCCCTGACCGGGATCAGCACGGCAATCGGCCAGTCCTCGGCGGCGATCGGGCGGCTGGGCGATGCGCTCGACCATGGCAGGGCCGGTGAAGTTGCGGAAGCGACCCGGCTCGCGGACGAAGCCCCGGCGTCGACCGGCCGCATCCGGCTGCGTGACGTCGCCTTCGGCTACTCCAATGGCGAGGTCCTGCTGCGCGATCTCCAGCTCTCGATCGAGCCCGGCGAGTGCATCGGCATCATGGGCGCCTCCGGCAGCGGCAAGAGCACCCTTGCCCGCCTGCTGACCGGGCTGGTCGCGCCCGTCAGCGGCGAGGTCTCGTTCGAAACCCGCGCCGGCGACTGGCGTCCGGCCGGGCTCGGCGTCGGCTATGTCGACCAGCAGCCCTTCCTGCCGGCCGGCTCGCTACGCGCTGCGCTGACCCTGTGGGACGACAAGGCCGACGATGCAGAAATCCAGCGTGCGCTCGAAGATGCCGAGATCGCCGAAGCCGTCGCCAGCCGGCCGGGTGGGGTCGACGGGCTGATCGGCGAAGGCGGCGGCGGCTTCAGCGGCGGCGAGCGCCAGCGCCTCGCGCTCGCCCGCGCGCTCGTCGTCCGCCCTGACATCCTGGTCCTGGACGACGCCACAAGCGCGCTCGACGAAGCGACCGAGGCGCGCATTCTCGGCAATCTGCGGCGGCGCGGCGTTACCATGATCCTGCTCACCAACCGTGCGAGCGCGATCCGCCATCTCGACCGGGTCGAGGGGCTGCACCAGGGTAGATTGTTCCCGCTCGACATCGAGGGAGCCTACCAGGCCTCGGAGGGAGCCGCGGCCACGCTGCGCGAAGCCATGGCGGAGGATGCCTGATGGAGGTCGCTTCGCCGCCCTCGCTCCGCCTCGCCCCTCGCCAGACCTATGAGCTGACCGAGGACACCCCCGTCACGCTCGGCGAGGGCGAGGCCGATCTTTATCTCGCGCTGCCGGACGGCCGGCAGCGCTTCGTCGTGGCGCTCCCCGTCGGCGCGCTGTTGCCGGCGCGGCCGGACGAGGCGCGTTTCTTCGTCAGGGCCGGCCGTGGCGCGACGCTCGATCCGGGCGGCGACATCGATGGCGCGATCCTCTGGCTCGAGGCGCTGTCGCGAGCGACAGGAACGCCGGCCGGCGCGTTCGCCCATCCCGAGGATGTCGAGACCTATGCGCGCGAGACGGAGAGGTTGTTCGCCATCCTCGCAGAACGTTTCGAGGCCGAACAGCGGCGCAGCGTATCGGAAGCGAATGCCCAGGCGCGGCGCAGCGACAAGGCTTTCACCGAGACGCTCGGCGGCTTCGATCGCCTGCTCGCCGGCCGCTTCAGGCGCTTGCCCGCGGGGGTGCACAGCCCGCTCGCGATCGCCGCGACGCGCCTGGTCGAGGCAAAGCGGATCAAGCCGCTGCCGATCCGCGAGCGCGACGGCGAGGACCGGGACGACTTCATCGAGCGTTTCGCCGCGACCCATGGTCTGCGCCCGCGCCCGATCCGTCTCGACACCGGCGCAGAGCCGGAGGGTGACGGCCCCTTCCTCGTTTTCGATGCCCAGCGCCGTCCACTGATCCTGCGACCGCGCCTGCGCGGCGGCTTCCTGATCGAGGATCCCGAAACCGATGCGAAGCCGCGCCTGCTGCAGGCCGCGGATTGGCATAGCTTCGCGCCGGAAGCTTTCGCCTTCTATGCGACCTTGCCGGCCGGCAAGCTGAGCTATCGCGAGATCACCCGTTTCGGCCTGCGCGACAGTGCCTGGGATTTCGCGCTTCTGGCGGCTTGCGGCATCATCGGCGCCCTGCTCGCTTTGCTGACGCCGATCGCCTCCGAGCAGATCGCCAACATCGCCGTCCACACCGCCGACACGGTCTTCCTCGCCGATCTGCTCGCCATCCTTGCGGTGGCGCTCATGGCTGAGACCTCGTTCTTCGTGATCGGGCGGCTGGCGGAACTGCGGGCGCAGGGCCGTTCCGGACTCGCTTTGCATGCCGCGATGGTCGACCGCCTGCTGCGCCTGCCGCCGGCTGCGCTGCGCGCCTCGACCACGCTGGTCCTCGCCACGCAGATGGAGACGGTCGAGAAATTCCGCCGCTCGCTCCTCGCCTTCGCGACCAACGGCATGCTGGCACTGGTCAACGGGCTCGCGGCCGCGGCGCTCGTCGCATTCGTCTCGCCGGCCGCCGGGCTCGTCGCGATCGGGCTGGTGCTCGTCCTGCTCGGGATCACCGCCCTGATCGGCTGGGCCCAGTTCAAGGCGATCTATGAAGGCGAGCGCATGGACGTCATCGTCCTCGCCTTCGTCTACGATCTCGTACGGCTCGTGCCGATCGTGCGCGCGGCGCGGCTGGAGAAGCGCGCCTTCAGCCAGTGGAGCGAGAACTTCCTCGCCTTCCAGAGCCGGCTGATGCGCTCGGCCACGATCTCCAACCGGCTCGCCGTCATCGAGCCGTTCTGGGACATGATCGTGCTCGCCCTGTGCTTCGCGGCGATCGCCTATGCCGGGGCAGCCTCCCATATCGGCGCCGGCGAGGCGATCGTCTTCGTGATGGCGCTCGGCCGGCTGGTCCGCTCAGGCAAGGAGCTGGCCCATGCCGTAATGGGTTCGGCCAAGCTGATGCCGATGGCCAAGCTCGGCCGTTCGCTGATCGAGCAGGAGATCGAACCGCTCACCTCCGGCGCTCCGGTGGAAAGCCTGTCGGGCGCGGTCGAGATGAGCGGTGTCAGCTTCTTCTATGGCGCGCGGCGCGTGCTCAGCGACGTCGATCTCGCCATTGCGCCCGGCGAGTTCGTCGGACTGGTCGGCGCCTCCGGCAGCGGCAAGTCGACCGCGCTTGCCTTGCTGACCGGGCTCGAACGTCCGCATGCCGGCCGCGTCCTGCTCGACGGCAGCGATGTTGCCGGTCTCGACCGTCGGCAGCTCACCCGGCATCTGGGCGTCGTCATGCAGAACAGCCGGCTCTTCTCCGGCTCGATCTACGACAATATCCGCGGCGTCAGCGGCATCGATCTCGCCTTGGCCTGGGACTACGCCGCGGAGGTCGGGCTCGCCGACGAGCTGCGCGCTTTGCCAATGGGACTCCACACGATCATAGGTGAGACTGGCGCCGGCCTGTCGACCGGCCAGGTCCAGCGCGTCCTGATCGCGCGGGCGCTGGCGCGAAGGCCCTCGATCCTGGTGCTCGACGAAGCGATGAGCGCGCTCGACGGCGCCTCCCAGCAGCACATCCTCGGTGTGCTGGAGCGTCTTGCCGTGACCCGCATCCTGGTGGCGCATCGTCCTTCGACGCTGGCGAAGGCCGATCGGCTGATCCTATTCGAGCGCGGCAGCGTCGTCGGCACCGGCACCCCCGCCGAGATCATGCGCCGCCACGCCACCTTCCACGCCCCGGGGCGCGAAGCCAGATGAACGATCCGAATGTCTTCCGTCCCGAGGCAGAGGCCGCGCTGCGGCGGCCGGAGCAGCTCGCCAGCGGCTTGCGCCTGGTCAATCCCGGCTATCTCGCCGCCGTCGCGACGCTCTGCCTGATCGTTGTCGCGGGCATCGTCGCCGCCGCCTTCATCAAGGTGCCGATCACGGTCTCCGGCTCGGGCGTCATCTTGAGCTCCAAGGGCGTGCTCGAATTCACCGTCGCCTCGGCGCATGAGGGGCGCGTCACCGACATGCTCGTCGATGTCGGTCAGCGGGTCGTGCCCGGCCAGGAGATCGCGCGGATCGTCCAGCCGAATCTCGACACCGAGCTGAAGCTGGCCGAGAGCGAGCTCGATCTGATCAATCGCGAGGAAGCGCGCGTCCGGGCCTTGCAGGCCCAGACCGCCGAGCTGTTCGAGGGCGTCCGCAAGCAGCAGGAGGCCAATGCGCGCGAGACGATTGACCTGCTCGACCAGCGCCGGGTCCTGCTCCAGCAACTGGCGGAAGGCCAGGAAGCGCTGCGCAAGACCGGCAACATCACCTTCGAGCGTTATCTCCACGTCAAGGCTGATCTTGCCGAGGTGCTCGAACGCACCTCGACCAAGCGCGGCGAGATGCTTGGGCTGAGCCTCTCGGCCCGCGAGCGCGAGGCGCAATACGAGCGCGAGCTGCACGCGCTGGCGACGCGAAAAGCTCAGTCGGAACGCCAGATCGACCGCCTGCGCGACCGCGTCCGCACCGACACCGTGGTCCGCAGCACGCAATACGGCATCGTCTCCGAGCTCAAGGTCTTCCCGGGCGACCTGATCCGCTTCGACACCGCGCTGGTCAGCCTGCTGCCGGTCGACGAGAGCTTCACCGGCCTGAGGCCCGGCGGCACGCGCCTCGTCGCGGCCGTCCTCGTCCCGGCCAAGGACGGCAAGAAGATCCGTACAGGCATGACCGCCCTGATCGACCCGACCTCGGTTCGCCGCGATGTCTTCGGCGCGATCTCGGGCGTCGTCTCTAAGACCTCCGACGTCGCTGCCAGCCCCGAGCAATTGCGCCACATCCTGCGCAATGACGACCTCGTCAAGAAGCTGACCGCCAGCGGCCCGCCCTTCCTGATCACCGTCGAGATGACGCGCGACAAATCCACCAGCACCGGCTTCGCCTGGACGACCTCGGCAGGCCCCGACACCCAGATCACGGCCGGGACCCTGCTGGAGGCGCAGGTGCTGACCGAGCGCGTTTCGGTGCTCGGCCTGCTCCTGCCGGCGCTGAAGGAGATGCTGCGTGGGCCGAACCGGAGCCATGCGATTTAAACGCCTCTCACCCGCCGGACCCGGGTGGAGACGACGACCTCGGTGACAAAAGGACAGGGTAGGGCGATGCGCGTTGACCATCGAAGCGAAATTCTCGGCGGCTGCATCGTCGATGTGCCCGGCATCAGGCTCGGCCATCATACGCTGACCGCGCGCCCGACCGGCTGCTCGGTCATCCTCTGCGAAGAGGGCGCGGTAGCGGGTGTCGATGTGCGAGGCGCGGCGCCGGGTACGCGCGAGACCGACCTGCTCGACCCCAGCAACTACGTCCAGAAGGTCCAGGCTGTGCTGCTCTCCGGCGGCAGTGCCTATGGGCTGGCGGCCGCGACCGGCGTCGTGCGCTATCTCGAGGAGAAGGGCCACGGCTTCCCGATTGGTGCCGGCGTGGTGCCGATCGTGCCGGCGGCGGTGCTGATGGACCTGGGCGTCGGCGATTTCTCGATCCGGCCGGATGCCGAGGCGGGCTATGCCGCCTGCCTCGCCGCCACGGGCGAGCCGTCGGACGAAGGCAATGTCGGCGCCGGCGCCGGTGCGAGCGTCGGCAAGCTCTTCGGACCAGGCTTCGCGATGAAGGGCGGTCTCGGCACGGCGAGCTGGACGGTACCGGGCACCGAGATCGTCGTTGGCGCGGTCGTCGCGGTCAACGCCGTCGGCGATGTCTACGATCCCAGGAACGGTCGCATCCTTGCCGGTGCGCGCAGCGGGGAGGGCACGGGCTTCCGCGATACCGTCGCAGCGATGATGGGCGGCTATGGCGCGACCGGCTTCGGCGGCGCCAACACCACCATCGGCGCGATCGCGACCAATGCCCCGTTCGGCAAGGCCGAGCTGCGCAAGATCGCCCAGTTGGCCCATGACGGCTTCGCGCGCAGCATCAATCCGATCCACACCATGTTCGACGGCGACACGATCTTCGCGCTGTCGACCGGCAAGGCGGCTGGCGTCGCGGCCGATGTCACGGTCATCGGCACGATCGCTGCCATGGTGATGGCTCATGCCGTGGCGCGCGCCATCATGCAGGCGCAGAGCCTGCCGGAGCACGATCTGCCGGCTTGGCGCGATTACCCTGGCGGCGCGGGAGTGCCGCCAGCCTGCTGAGACCGACCGGGCTGCCATGGCCGGATCGGCAAGCCAGCCCGATCCGCCCGGAGGCGGCCACTTCGGTGGGGCGTGCCGGGCCCCGGAGTTCGAGCGGTGTCGCCACTTTTGCCGTAAAGCCTTTGAAATGCAGACGAATTTCGCAGGTCGCATTCTCTGTCTAAAAAGCTTCACGAAGGTTGTTGACAGTCTGAGATGGTTGCTTCTATAAAGCGGCCATCGAGACGGCGACGCCGCTGGCGGCGCCGCTCCTGCTTCACTGGAACGTTGGGCGTGGTGGCCGAGAGATCGGTTC